>DAITPI010000303.1:0-5796 GCA_036833655.1 Anaerolineales bacterium
CATTCATCTAATCCCCGCCAGTAACACGGCGCCACGGGTACGCGTCAAAACGACGCACAGACGCCCAAGACGCTTTCTGGGCTGGCTTCGGGGAACGACAGCGGGTCTCGCGCCGCCGGTCCGGGGGCCGGTTACGAAACAGCCTTTCTCGTGGAAGCGCTGGACCGGCAACCTGCGCGCCTCGCTGGGCGAGTCCCGTGACCGTCTCCGGCTGTTTGGCCAGCAGCTCCAGATGTACCCCTCTGCCATTTTCGGTCTGGTGATCCTTGCGATTCTGGTCGGCGGGTCGATCTACGCTTTTACAGCTTTGCCTTACGAGCAGATCGGCGCGGACTACGACCAGAGCCGCGTAATGGGACGCAACTTGCGACCGCGAACAGCCGCGCCCGCCTGGCTGGACGTCTTCCGCGCCTCCCCGCGCCTCTCTACGCTCATCCTGGATGAACGGAGCCCGGCCGCAGAGATCACGACGGAAACCCTCGAAAATGGCTGGGTGCAGGAGACCGTCACCTTCCAGTTCGATTATCACTACGACGAGATGCCCAGCGATGTCTTTGTGTATCTCGACTCCGAATACACGCAGAAAATTCCCTTTGCCTCTCTGGAGTGGACGACACCCGATGGACGGGTCATAGAGCTGCGAGGGAAAGGGATTGGCGGTGATACGAACTACGAACTGGCATCGGGAACGTTTGTCTCGCGCATGCTGGCGCAGAATCCCGCCTGGCGGAATTGGTTTGTGACGGGCGGGCAATATCCCACGCCTGCCTATAACCTGCTGTTTGCGACACCGGGACTTCGGGAGCCCGCGCCTCAGCAGGGAACATATCGGCTCAAAGTCACCAGCCTGCTTTTTGAAGAGAATAGCAGTATCCAGCCGCAGCTGGTCCTGCTGGGGCAGGTCTATGGCCTGGCAGGCACCGATTACTGGCGGCGTGACCTGACCGTGCCACTGTTCTGGGGGATGCCCTTCACATTGATCGTCGGCTTCATGGGCACACTCCTCACGGCACTGGTTGCCATGCTGCTGCCCGCCATCGGCGTCTGGTTCGGCGGCCCGCTGGATACCTTCATCCAGCGTCTGACCGAGATGAACATGGTGCTGCCGGGGCTGGCGATTGCCGTGCTGGCATATGCTCTGCTGGGCGTGCACATCTGGGTGATCCTGGGCGTTGTAGTCGTACTAAACGCGCTGGGCGGGCCGATCAAATCGTTCCGTTCGGCGTTCCTGCAGGCAAAGGAGGCGCCGTACATGGAAACCGCGCGGTCGTACGGGGCGAGCAATTTCCGGATTGTCACCCGCTATCTGGTGCCGCGCATCCTGCCGATCCTGATCCCGCATCTGGTGATGCAGATCCCGACCTTCATCTTTCTGGAAGCCACGCTCGGCTTTTTCAACATCAAGTCGAACTATCCCTCCTGGGGGCGCATCATCTATGATGGGCTGGCAAAAGGCGCTTTGTACGGTTCGCCCTTCTGGGTGCTGGAACCGATCTTCCTGCTCCTCCTGACCGGACTCGCATTTTCCATGCTGGGGATCGCCCTCGAGCGGATCCTCAACCCACGCGTGATCGCAGATATGCCGGTGGTGACCAAACCGACAGAGTCTCGCAAAAACAAATTCGGGGCCCGGCCCTATAACGTGCGAGCGCAGCGCAACCGGAGACTGGTTACGAGCCTGGTCCTTGCCCTGCTGGCAATCGCCTTATTCACACCGGCAATCCAGGGCAGGACGTTAGCCAGCATCTTCATGCGCTACCTCGATCCACCTCTGCTATCGAATTCGAGAATCAACAACTCTGCGCCGGCTATCCTGCCCACACCGCGCCGCACCTCGACCCCGACCCAAACAGCGGTTGTATCCACCCAGGTCTCTCCCAGCCCTACGCCTCCGCTCAGCCCCACGACGCCAGCTTCCTGCATCCCCGCCGCTTCTCCGCTGGCTGCCCGGGTCGTGGAAATCATCGATGGGAATACGATCAAGGTGTTGTTGAGCGATGGTCTTGTGTACGTGGTCCGCTATCTTGGCGTTGACAGTCCAAAGGCTGAAGCCAACGCCTTTCAGGCTTATCTCGCAAACTCTGAACTGGTGTTTCAAAAGGATGTTACGCTCATTAGCGATGATATGGATAAGGACCCGGCGGGGCGCCTGTTGCGTTATGTGCTGGCGGGCGACACGTTCGTAAATTTGAAGCTGCTGGAGGTGGGACAAGGGCTGGTCACCAGCCAGCCAGGCGCTTATTCGTGCGCAGAGGCGTTCATGGCAGCCGAGAGGTCTGCCGCCCAGTCTGCCCGGGGAATGTGGGCAGCACCAACGCCGGTCCCGACCCCGTAACATGTCAGCTCTATCAAAGAGTATATTGCCGATAGAAGGGAGGCAGGGAATGAACCCGCCAGCGGAATGACCAGGCCAGTAAAGGTATAATTCGGCTACGGAAGTTCCATGATTCATATCATTCGAGACCGCGCTACGCCTTCTCAAATTGGCGAAATGCTAGAAATGCTCCAGACTTATATCAAACTGGCAGTCGATATTGACCGTGAAATCATCGCAGGCGGCGGAGCGATGCATGCTGACTGCGAGGCGATATTGTTAGAAGATGGTAGCCAGCAGCAATTTGTCTGGGGTGCAGATTGGGATCCGAACACACAACAGGTCACTTTTGAGTCGTTGATTAATATTCGTCCCCGGCAAAATAACCCATCTCTGGACATAATTGATTCAGAGATCCGTAAAAAAGTTGCTGGATTGCGCTAAGGAGATTAGGTGGCGTATGAGGGATTGGTCGCAAATTCGACAACGCTATATGCGTGATGATGTTCCCGTCCGTTTAGGAGGGCTGGCGGCAAACTTGAGCCGGATCAAATCGTTTTCTGCGAATGCGTCTAGTGAGGCTATCGTAGAGAGCTTGATCGACGAATCAAAGATGTTTATTGAGTGGACTGCTGCGCAGACAGAAATAAACACAGCAGAAAAGCTGGTAGAGCTGCAGATTCAACTGGCCCTCTGGCAGTTGCAGTGGAAGGCAATCTGGACCGATCCGACAAAAAGAAAACAGGTCGCTGAACAGTCAGCCGAATGGGCGAGGCAGATACTGGAATTATCGGGCTTGCTACAAAAGTAAGATCGCGGCTACTAGGTGGGGATGCTCCGTTAATCTTATACCTGGACTAAACGTGCTCAACAATTTCTTCACTCAACGCCTCAAACGCGGACTCGTCCGCCGGCTCAATAATCTGAAGATCGCCCGCGTGGCGAGACGGGTTGCCCGGCAGTCAGCGCCGGTTTCGGGGGCGCCGATTATCTTTTTCAAAGCCTCCACCGGGATCGATGATCTCTCCTGGAACAGTGGCTTTCATCTGCTTGTTTCGTGGGCGCTGCGACTAAAAGGGATCCCGGTCGTTTATTTCGCCTGCCACGCCGGGATGAGTCATTGTGTGCTGGGGACAAATCGGGATGCGGTTCGTAAACCACCGCCGTGCAAGTCCTGCATTTACCAATCGCGAACGTTATATGCCGATGTTCCGGCGTTGGAGGGTCCGCAGGCGCAAGGCACAACAGTCAACTGGTTTTCCTTCGAAAGGGATCAAGAACTCGAAGCGGCACTGGAACACTTGAATCTGGATCAGCTATCTGGATTTGAATGGCAGCAAATTCCGCTGGGACCATTATGCCTGCCGGGTCTGCGCTGGATCCTGCGCATCCATCACCTGAAAGACGACGAGCCGACGCGCTACCTCCTACGCGAATATATCCTGTCCGCCTGGAATGTGGCGCGGGAGTTCGGGGACTTGCTCGACCGGACTCAGCCGCGGGCTGTGGTGGTGTTCAACGGGCAGTTCTATCCCGAAGCGACCGCCCGTCTTATCGCCCAGCGACGCGGCATTCGCGTGATCACTCACGAAGTGGGTCTGCAGCCCGCCTCTGCTTTCTTTACCGAGGGAGAAGCGACAGCCTATCCTATCCACATCCCGGAGGAATTCCGGCTGAGCGAAGAGCAGAACAGGAGGCTGGATGCCTATCTTGCCAGGCGCTTCCAGGGCGACTTCACTATGGCGGGGATCAAGTTCTGGGCGGACATGAAGGGCCTGGACGAGTCGTTCCTGGGAAAAGCAGCGGGCTTTCGGCAGATCGTGCCGGTCTTTACCAACGTCATTTTCGATACCAGCCAGCCTCACGCCAACACCGTCTTTGGAGATATGTTCGACTGGCTCGACCTGGCGCTCGAGGTCATCCGCGAGCATCCCGAAACGCTCTTTGTGATCCGCGCTCACCCCGACGAGCTGCGCGTCCGCAAGGCCAGCCGGGAGACGGTCGCCGCGTGGGTCCAAGCGACGGGAGCGGACAGGGAGCCGAATGTCGTCTTTGTTGCTCCGAACGAGACGCTGAGCTCCTATGAGTTGATCCAGAGATCGAAATTTGTGATGGTCTACAATTCAACCATCGGCCTGGAGGCATCCATCATGGGCGCGGCGGTGTTGTGCGCGGGCAGAGCGCGATTTACGCAGTACCCGACCGTTTTCTTTCCTCAGACTGTCGAAGAGGTGAGAAGAAAGATGGAAGAGTTCCTGCAGGTAGACAAAATTGAGGTGCCGGCCGAGTTCCAGCGCAACGCCCGCCGGTTCCTGTACTACCAGCTGTTCCTCACTTCCCTGCCGTTTGGCGATTTTCTGGAGCCTTCGGTCCGCGCCACACAGACACGCTTGAGATCGTTCAGCCTGGATAGCCTGTCGCCCAAGAACTCAAAAGCCATCGATGCGATCTTCGATGGACTGTTGAAGAACGGTGATTTCTTGCTAAAGGGATAACCTATTTCTAGACCCAGCGCGTGACCCTGGATATGTAGTCGAGATATTCCGTTCCAGGCTTTTGCTCGAGATAGTTTTCCTCCGGCACAATGACCCAACTGGTGATCAACCAGATGACAATGGGTAGCAGGATCAGTCCCCACATCAGATCGTAAACGTGTATCAGGCCAGCATAGAAGACGGTCAGCCCGGGGTACAACGGGTTGTGCGTGAGCGGTGGCTGGCTGACATGCGCAAGCGGGCTCTCCTACCGTGTATGCTCAGAAGCACGGGTTATGGCTTGCCCGTGAGCCAGATCTTTCTTAACCCGGTCACGCAGCCGTACTGCAGCACGAGATCTTCTTCTACAACCCATCCGTTCTCGTAAAGATTCCCCAGGTCGAACTCGGGCTGGGTCGTATAGAAAGCCTGCAGTCCCTGACCAGCAGCAGTATCCTCGCCGAGGATGCGAAGTCTGTATTGCTTTCCTTCCGAATCCCAGTCGGGCTCGAAGCGCAAGGAATACCAGTCTTCCCCCGAGACCGGATCGTCTGTAATTTCCTGTTCGAACAGGACTCTGCGGCTTACAGGCTCTTCAAGCACGAACCGGGCAGCGCCATCACCTGCTGTGGAGGCCTGCAATAAAACCCGCAATTCCCCAAGTCCATTGCACGCAGCCCGGAAGTCTTGTTCAAGCGCTGTGCCAGCGGAAACCGGTGGCGAGAGATGGGTATCGCTGGGAAAATCTTTGAAGAGCGGGCGGTAGCAAAGCCGTGCCTCGTAGAAGGTGTTCCCACAGGGGATATGGAAAGAGAGAAAGATGCCCAGAAGGTTGCAGCACAGTGCCATGGTCAGGAAGACGACAATCCATTTGCGAGAGACTGTCATTTTGCCTGTCCGCGGTATGCCTGGCAGTGCCAGCAACAGCAATAATGCCAGAGGGATGAAGTAACGTCCCTGCATGCCGAAGATCCGGTCCGCGCCGACCGGGGTGAAGGTGAGATATAA
>DAITPI010000304.1:0-5793 GCA_036833655.1 Anaerolineales bacterium
CGATGCGACCACCATGCCGCCGGGGCTGCCCATGAAGATCCCGATTTACTACCTGCCACTCTGGGGCACTGCCTATCAGAGCATCCCTGATTCTGCCTTTGTAAACGGTCCCGCGCAGGTGGGATTCAGCACCTCGGCATTTGTGGCTTCCACAAACGGCTGGCTCAAGAATTACCAGGTCTGGGCGGGAGAGAAAACCCGCACGGGCGCGGAGGCTGTGGATTATGTTGCCCAGAACTACAGCATCAGCCCCCAGCTACTGCTGGCGCTGCTCGAATTTCAGGCAGGAGCGTTAACCCAGCCGAATATGCCTTACGGAGATTACCTCCTCGGCTTCCGGCGTGTGAACTACGAGACGCCCTACCTCCAGCTCGTGATCGCAGCCAACACGTTGAACGACGGCTATTACAGATGGCGCGCTGGCGAGTTGACGGAGATCGAGCTGCTGGACGACTCGCTCTTCCGTCCCGACCCGTGGCAGAACGCCGGTTCGGTCGCGTTACAGCATTACTTTTCACGGCTCTATACGGGAGACAAATACTACGGCTCGATCGGACCGGAGGGCCTGGCGCGCGTCTATCACAAGCTCTTCGGCGACCCGTGGGCCGACCCTGTGACCATCCTGCCTGGAAGTCTTCAGCAGCCCGAGCTGCGCTTTCCATTCGTTGCAGGACAGCTCTGGGCGTTCACCGGCGGACCTCACACGGGCTGGGGCACAGGGGAACCGCTTGCTGCGGTGGATTTTGCCCCGGGCGCTGAGGCATCCGGGTGTACCCCGGCCGGCTCCGACCAGTTTGCAACGGCGATGGCAGATGGACTTGTGCTCCGCTCCGATGTGGATGGCACGGTCATCGACCTGGACAAGGATGGGGATGAGCGCACTGGCTGGGTGCTTTTCTACCTGCATCTGGCGACGAACGGGCGGATCCCTCTGGGCAGGGAAGTGCGCGCCGGGGACCCGCTCGGTTATCCCTCCTGTGAAGGTGGGCGCGTGACCGGGACTCATGTCCACGTTGCTCGCAAATACAACGGCGAATGGATCCTCGCCGATGGTCCGCTGGCATTCAATTTCGAAGGCTGGGTCGCCCACAACGGCTCACGCGCCTACGAAGGCACGCTGACCCGCGGCGGCGGGATCATTACCGCCTGCGAATGCTCTGATTATCAGAGCCAGGTGATCTCCGGCGTCAGCTATCCCCCGCCGGAATAAGGGCTATGACGCCGAGGCCGCCTGCCAGATCCCCTCAGTGGTCAGCCGCGGATCGCCATCTCCCTCCTCATAAATCTCATAACGCAATTCCATCGGGAACGCCTGCGCCAGCATAAACTGGGCAGGACAATACTTCGTGGCAGCCAGCTCGATCGCCCGCAGGATGGCGGCTTCCTGTATACCCATTCCCGTGGCGATATAGGTGATGACTGCGCTGGTAAATACTTTGGGGTATTCGGGTGAACGCGGCGCGTTGACTTTCACCTCGAACTGGCTCACCTGCTGGCGCTTTTTCTGCAGGATCGAGATCACATCCATCGCCGTACAGGATGCCAGTCCCAAAGCGATCATTTCCATCGGCCGTATGCCACCGTCCGTGCCGCCGAGCGAAGGGTCGGCGTCAATCTGCACGGGGAATCCGGAGTCGGGCATGCCGACAAACCTCATGTTGCCTTGCCAGGTGACCTTTGCTTTCATGTGCTTACTCCACGATCAACGGGGTGACGTGCTTTTCCAGCATTTGGGCGCTGATCCCTCCTACCCAGGTAAGCTGGATCGTGCCCTCTCGATCGATCACAAAGGAAGTCGGCAGATTTAGCGTATTGAACGCCTTTTCCGTGGCAATGTAAGTGGGATCGAGCCAGACCGGGAAGGTGAGCGCGTAGTCTTCCACGAATTTCAAGACATCGGCTTTGGGGTCGCCATCGTTGATGGCGATAATCACAAATCCGTCCTCTTTGTGCGCATCGTAGAAGCCCTGAAGGGTTGGCATCTCTTCCTTACAGGGCGGACACCAGGTTGCCCACAGATTGACGAGGACAACCTGCCCACGATAATCCGCCAGGGAGCGCGAAACGCCCTGGATATCCTTGAGCGTGAGCTGCGGGGCCGGTGCGCGGATCTTGATGGGCACCGTGGAGAGTTCGGACGCTTGAGGGCGATTCCGTAAGATAAATATGGTTGAGGTTGCTACGAGCAGGATACCCAGAACCAGCAGGACGAGCGGGAGAATTTTGCGAGAGGAGGTAGAAGCCATAAGCAATCGACTCGAGTGCATTTCAACCAAGTATACCTCTCGCCAAATCCTCGATTTCCGATTGAGGACAAATGTCATTCAAAAGGTGATATTCGCCACTGGAAGCCGCTCTCGCCGCCGGGTAACATGACGAAAAGATTTAGAGTATGAATCGAGTCACTATTTTCCAGGAACTGAACGAGAATCAGATCAGTTTGCTCAAGCCCTTGTTCGAACCATTTTCTTGCCAGGTCGGTACCGTCATCCTTGAGCAGGGTGCGCCCGCCGATGCCCTGTATTTGGTTGTTAGCGGCATGGTAGAGATGTCCTACAAACCCTACGACGGTCACCCCATCACGGTGTCGCATGTAGAAAGAGGCGGCCTGTTTGGGTGGTCGGCTGTCATCGGCAGCGAGCGATATACCTCCTCTGCCATCGCGATCGAAGAAGTGGAAGCGTTTCGGATACGAGGCAGCGAGCTGCGAAAGTTTTGCATGGAGCATCCCGAAGCCGGCGTCGATATCCTGGAGCGCCTGGCGGACGGCGTCGCCTTCCGCTGGAAGAATTCCCATCAGCAGGTCAAGTCCCTGATCATGCAGGCAATGACCGTAAAACCCAACACAATTTGAGATACTGGGTGAGGGCAGGTAAGTCAGAAACGGGGTCGCCATGGCGACCCCGTTTCTGCGTTGGTACGGAGGCAAATCTATTGCGGCGTACGGTTCAGGAAAAACCGCAGGACAAAATAGCCGCCCAGGATGATCAAAACTGCCGGCCACAGATACTCGGTGAGACCGCGATAGGGCGTGCCAAGCAATGCCCCCAGGACGAGCAGGATCGTGCCAGGAATCAACCCCCAGGTGCGGCTGCCCCCGCCGGGCAACACCGCCACCAGGACAAACGTCAGGCCGAGCCCCAGGAAGAAAAGCCCGCCCGTCTCCATGCCCGAAACTTCGTCCAGGGAAGAGACGACTCCCAGCGTGAGCAGCACGCCAGCCGGGATGATTGCCCACCAGCGTTGCCGATCCGTGAAGTAGACCCACCAGAACCCCAGGCTGATCCCCGCGAAGAAGACCAGCCCATCATACGCTCCCAGCGAGTCGGGCAGGAACGAGGAGACCGCCAGCCCCAGCAACGTGAAGGCCGGGAACGCCGCCCACCAGTTCTGAGGATCATTGATCAACATGTAGAGAAAGATCAATCCGCCGGCGGCAAAGATCAATCCCCAGAAGATGCCTCCCCCATTCGAGACAATGCCCATCGCATCGAGCAGCGAGAGCAAGCCGCCCAGAACCAGCAACACGCCTAAAATGAGACGGGGATCGTAACGTCGCATATGTCGCTCCTTTTACCTGACAGAAATGGACCCGAGACCTGAATCGACGTGAATCTCTGCGCGGTCTGTAGACGTCTCAAAGTCTGCTGATTGATAGAGGCCGGAATCCAGGCGCGGGAATCGATTTGTGTCCACACTAACGGAATTCACCTCTTCCTTTACCCGGATGCGCGCCGCGGTCCCGTCGGGGATGCGGACATTCACCGACGCCGCGCCTGCCTCGATCTCCAGCAGGGACCCGCCGCGCCTCGGCATGGTCACATTCGAGCTGCTGGCTCCCGTCTTCAACTGCACGCGGCTGGCAAGCACATCCTGCAGATCCATGCTGACGGCGCTGGCGCCCGTTTCCAGGGTCAGCGTCAGCGGCACCTCCTGCGTCAACTGGAAACGCCAGACTCCCTGCGAGGGTCCGATAAACGGGACGAAGGAGGGTCCCGCCTCTACCCGGATCTCGAGCCTGTCCCCCTCCATGCGACTCTGGCGGTTCATCCCGGCAGCCGCCGAGCCGGCAAGCGCCTGCCCGGCTGGCGCACCGCCACCGATCTCGATCTGACCGGCGCCGTGCGCGAATTTTACCCTGGCGCTCTTTGCCGCACCGAGAGGGATGGTAAAGGCCTCGGTGGCGGAGGGCGCCTGGGGCCAGTAGACGCTCAGGATGATCCAGCCACCAACCAGGATCAGCGCCAGAGGCCAGAAGTAGGTGAAGAGATTGGTGATGATGCCCTGCGATTGCAGGTAGAGCAGCACGCCCGCCAGGATGAGAGCCGTGCCCCAGAAGATATTATCGCGTCTCATTTGGACCTCTGTAGTTACCGCCGCTCCGCACGAACCCGCGGATCAAAATGTATACGCCCAGCAGGATGAGAATGACCGCTGCGCCATAGTCTCCCAGAATGGCAAGCCCTCCGAAGAAGCTGGCAAAGACCATGAACAGCACGGCGCTGATCACAAGGAGGTTCAAGCCATGCGAAATATTGCGCCGTGTGTGTTCCCCGAGCAGCCCCGCCAGAATCGTGCCCACACCGACGAAACCGGGGATCAGAGTCCACATGTAAGACCAGGAGCCGAAATCATTTGTCGCATTCTGGTAGTAAAGGATCCCGCCGATGCCCGCGATGATCGACGCCGGGACTGCCATCCCGGGCGCGCCGGTCAATAAGCCGATCAGGAGCACAAGCAGGCCCGCGCCGATCGTCCACATGGGCCAGGTGAAATTGTCGTCCAGCCAGTTCTGCAGGGAAGGCACCTGCCGGGTGAGTACCAGCCAGGCACCAATCAAGATCAAGAGGGCACCAAGGAAGAGATTGGTCCGGTTTTGTCGCATAGGATTCTCCTTATTGAGGTGGGGCGATTCATGCAATGAATCCACTCTCATTATACGAGGAATCCAGGCCGGAGTTTCAATTATTCGATTGACACAGGCTCGCATGCCATGGTTTGCGGATCAGGACCAAAGCCTGAGCACTTCACTTCAACCTCAGTAACCTTGATATCCAGGCTCTCCAGCGGCCACCCTTTTTTCTGAGCCACATTCATGAACGCTTTGCGATAGATCAGTTGTACCTTGATCGTTGCCCATCGGTCGTAGGGCGCGGCAAACGAATAGACACTTTGTACGGCGACCAGCGGCGGCAGGCGCGTGTCGGCGCCCTGCCAGGCTGGTTCCACAGGATTCCAATAAGCGAAGGATGGAGCGAGATTGGTATCCTTGTCTTTTAGAATATTGGCGTAGATCTGGCCGGGATAGCCGCCAAGGTCTGGAGCTGCCCACACCGGGATCGTGGGACCACCCGATTGTGTCAGGAGGTTCTCTCTCCAATCCCTTGCCTCCACTCGAAGGATCAGGTGCCGCAATGGCGAATCGGTTGGAAATTTGTGTCCCGCACCAGTATTGATCACCGAGACTTTGACGCTGATCTGACCACTTGCGAGTGCAGGTTCAAGCTTGATTTGTGCAGCACCCTGAACCAATTTCGGTATTTGGCGTGAACCATTCTCGCTATCCGTGTCGTAGTTCATCATATTGTGACTAAAATTGCGATACTCCACGTTTGTCAGTGTGCAGGCCTCGCGATTGGTTACGATCGTGGTTGCTCCCGTTTCCTTAGGAGGGACAGGCATATGGCAATCCTGGCAGGTACGATACGTGGAATTTGCGCGATTACTATAATACTCCGTATCCAGCCATTCCTTGTATGATCCGTAGATCATAGTATTCGCAAACTTGCCATA
>DAITPI010000305.1:0-5777 GCA_036833655.1 Anaerolineales bacterium
TCATCCTGGCTGCCTCGAGCCCGGGGGACGTGGTCCTGGATCCCTTTTTCGGCACGGGCACGACCGGCGCGGTGGCTAAAAAGCTTGGGCGGGACTGGATCGGCATCGAGCAGGACAAGAAATATGTCCGGCTGGCCCAGAAGCGCATCGACGCCGTCGAGAAAACAGATGCAGAGGCGCTCCAGGTCGAACGACGGAAGCAAAGTCGGATCCCGTTTGGGGCGCTGCTCGAAAGTGGATTGCTACAACCGGGCCAGACCCTGTACTTTGCGAAGAACGGCCAGCGCGCCAGGATCCTGGCCAATGGACATCTGCGCTGCGGCGAGATCACGGGCTCCATCCACGGCGTTGCCAGAGCTTTGATGGATAATGCCCCGGTCAATGGCTGGGACGTCTGGTTTTACAAAGATCCAGATGGCACGAAAAGGGTGATCGATGAGCTGCGAGAAGCTTTGCGATCACACGCGAAAAAACGACTCTAAGGAGAGATCATGTCAAGAGCCTTTAGACTGTTACGAGAGCAAGAGATCCCCGAACTGAATGCTGTTGCCAGGCTGTATGTCCATAAGCGCACCGGAGCACGGCTGCTCTCGGTGATCAACGACGACGATAACAAGGTGTTCGGGATCAACTTCCGCACCACGCCCAGGGACTCGACCGGCGTCGCCCATATTCTCGAACACAGCGTCCTGGCTGGCTCGGAGAAATACCGGGTCAAGGAGCCGTTTGTCGAATTGCTCAAGGGCTCCCTGGCAACCTTCGTCAATGCCTTTACCTTTCCGGACAAGACCTGTTATCCGGTCGCGAGCCAGAACTTACAGGACTTCTACAATCTCATTGATGTATACATGGATGCCGTTCTGCATCCACTGATCAGCGAGCACACCCTCATGCAGGAGGGCTGGCATTACGAGATCGAGGATCCGAATGAGCCGCTGACGTATAAGGGCGTGGTCTTCAATGAGATGAAGGGTGCGTATTCGTCGCCCGATGACGTTCTCGAGACGCGCGCGATCCAATCCCTCTTCCCCAGACACATGTATGGGGGTGATTCCGGCGGCGATCCGCGCCACATCCCCGATCTCACCTATGAGAACTTCCGAAATTTCTGGGAAACCTACTACCATCCATCCAACTCGTTCATTTACTTCTATGGGAACGACGATCCCGAGAAGCGGCTCAAGCTGATGGAAGGTTATCTCAAGCCGTACAAGAAACGACGGGTGAAATCCACCGTGCCGCTCGCCAAACCCTTCCGGCGTCCCAAGAAAGTGGAATATGCCTACGACGCCGGAGACGATCAGGATATCGAAAGGAAACATTATCTTGTTGTGAACTGGAGGCTGCCAGACACATCCGATCCGGTGCTTAATTTCAGCCTGCGCATTCTCGGTCATATCCTGATCGGCACCCCGGGCTCCCCGCTCAAGAAAGCGCTGCTCGATTCGGGCCTCGGCGAAGACCTGGCGGGACTTGGCATGGAGACGGAGCTGCGCCACTTTGTTTTCTCGACCGGTCTGAAAGGCACGCGCAAGCGCCACGCCCGAAAGATCGAGAAACTGATATTCGACACACTCGAATCGCTGGTGCGCGACGGCATCGATCCCGACATGGTCGCGGCTGCCATGAACACCGTGGAATTCCGCCTGCGTGAGAACAACACCGGATCCTATCCCGTGGGAATTGCCCTCATGCGCCGGGTGCTGACGACCTGGATCTACGATGAGGACCCGTTCAAGCTTCTGGCATTCGAGGCACCGCTGAACGAGATCAAGCAGCGACTTGCCTCCGATCCGCGCTACTTTGAGACGCTGGTTCAGACTCACCTGTTGGATAACGTCCAGCGCACCGTCCTGCGGCTCAAGCCGGACCCTGAGCTGGGTCGCCGCTTCGACGAGGAAGAGAAGGCGCGGCTCGCGAAGATCCGGGAGTCCCTTAATGAGGGACAGATCGCCGAGCTGGTCGCGAACACCAGGGAGCTGAAGGGCCGGCAGGCGACTCCGGATTCCGCCGAGGCGCTCGCGAGTCTGCCCGTGCTGCGACGCGAGGACCTGGAAAAGAAGAACAAGACCATCCCGATCGAGGTCCTGGATCTGCAGGACACCAGAGTCCTGTATCACGACCTGTTCACCAATGGTATTGTTTACCTTGATCTTGGATTCGATCTGCACACCCTCCCCAAGGACCTCCTTCCGCTGACCGAGATCTTCGGGCGCGCCCTGTTCGAGATGGGCACCCAGGCGGAGGATTACGTCAAGTTCTCCCAGCGGATCGGCAAGAGCACAGGCGGCATCCACACCGACGCGGTCAGCGTCTCTGCGTTAGGCTCGAGTGAAAGCGTGCTCAGGCTGTTCGTGCACGGCAAGGCAACGGTCTCCCAGGCTGGCGAGATGCTGAACATCCTCCGGGATGCGCTTCGCACGGCGAACTTTGAGAATCGCGAACGCTTACGACAGATGGTCCTGGAGGAAAAAGCCGGGCTGGAGTCTGGGCTGGTCCCCGGAGGCCACGGCTTTGTGAACACGCGACTGCGCGCGCAATTCGGCGAATCCGGCTGGGCAACCGATCAGATGAAAGGCATCGGTTACCTGTTTGCGCTGCGGGAGCTCGCCAGCGACATCGATAAGAAATGGAAGTCAGTGCTCACGAAGCTTGAGACGATGCGTGATCTGTTGATCAATCGCAGCGCCCTGATCTGTAACGTTACGCTGGATGCGACGAGCTGGAACGCTTTTCGCCCGCAGCTCGAAACCCTGCTTTCTGGCTTGCCATCGCGCCCGGCAAATCTCTCCAGCTTCGATATCCAGCCAACCATCCGCAGAGAAGGGTTGGCAATCCCGGCACAGGTCAATTACGTTGCCAAGGGCGCCAATCTTTACGATCTTGGCTACCAGTATGACGGCTCGGCAGAGGTCATCACAGGCTACCTGCGTACGGCTTACCTGTGGGAAAAGGTCCGTGTCCTGGGCGGCGCGTACGGTGCCTATGTCATCTTCGATGACCGTTCCGGCGTGTTGAGTTTCCTTTCCTACCGTGACCCCAACCTCGCGGGAACTCTGGAGAATTACGATAAGGCAGCCGACTACCTCAAAGGGTTGGATTCGTCCCGCCTCTCAGATAATGAATTGACCAAAGCTATCATTGGCGCCCTGCGCAACCTGGATGCCTACCAACTGCCCGATGCAAAAGGCTATACCTCGATGATGCGTTATCTCACCAACCGCACCGAGGACTTCCGGCAGAAAACGCGTGACGAAGTGCTCTCTACCAACGGCGAAGACTTTATTGCCTTCGGGGAAGTACTGGAAAAGGTCGCGCAGTCCCAGGCGGTGGCGGCCATGGGCTCGCAAAACGCACTGGAGTCGGCAAACCTGGATCTGGAGATCACGAAGGTGCTCTAAACGTCAAATGAAGTCTGCGCTTCAATCATCACTGAATCGAGGTACACATATGAACATCACACTCAAAATCAATGGCATAGAACACACGCTGGAGGTGGCTCCAGCCACGACGCTGCTGGCAGCCGTCCGCGGACTCGGCTTTTACGGGATCAAGTTTGGCGATGAACAGGGACTTTCGGGCTCGGATACAGTCCTCCTGGATGGCAAGCCCGTCAACGCCGGCTCGATGCTCGCCGCGCAAGCCGAGGGCCACGACATCGTCACCATCGAGGGCCTCGGCGAGCACCCCGAGCAGGGCTGGCGAAAGACCGATGGATTGCACCCCTTGCAGCAGGCGTTCGTCGAGGCGGGCGCGATCCAGTGCGGCTACTGCACGCCGGCGCAGATCCTGGCGGCAAAAGCGCTGCTCGATCGATATCCAAACCCGGGTGAGGACCAGGTACGCGACGCGATCGCGGGTGTGCTGTGCCGCTGCACCGGGTACCTGAAGCCGGTCCAGGCCATACTGAAAGCCGCGGCGGTCATGCGCGGCGACACGGAAGTCGGGCAGCAGCTCTCCGCCAGCAGCGATCCGTTCGCCTTTCCCCCTCCGCCCGCGGGACCTGGTCTGGAGACGCCCAGCCCCAGCTTTGCCACTACAAGTGTCATGCCCAAGGTAGTCGTCACCCCGCAGACAGAGACCTATCAGACCGTCGGCAAGCCTGAAATAAAACTGGATGCGGTCAAATTAGTGCAGGGCAAGCCCGCCTTCACAGCGGATATCGACATGCGCGGCATGCTCTACGCCCGGGTCCTCAGGAGCCCGCATGCGCATGCCCGCATTACAAGGATCGATGCGAGTAAAGCCAGGGAGCTCAAAGGCGTCGCGGCGGTGCTGACCTGGCAGGATATCCCGCGCGTGGTCTATTCCACGGCAGGCCAATCGGACCCCATCCCCGGTCCGTTGGATACGTTTTCGCTGGACAATAAAGTTCGCTTTGTCGGGGACCGCGTCGCGATGGTCGCCGCGGAGACGCCCGAGATCGCCGAAAAGGCGCTGTCGTTGATCGAGGTGGATTACGAGGTGCTGCCTGCCATCCTGGACTCGCGCGAATCGATGAAGCCGGAGGCGATCCGGATTCACGATGAGCCGGAGTTCGTGAACTTCGCCGATTCCGACCCGGAGAAGAACCTCGCCGCCGAAATCCGCATCGACATCGGCGACGTGGAAAAGGGGTTTGCCGAGGCGGATGAGATCTTCGAGGCGGAATACGAGGTGCCGAAGGTGCAGCAGGCGCACATCGAGCCTCACGTCTGCGTGACCTACTGGGACGAAGACGACCGCCTGGTGATCCGGACGTCTACCCAGGTCCCGTTCCACGTGCGGCGGATGATGGCCCCTGTTTTGGGACTTCCCGTCAAGCGCATCCGCGTCATCAAGCCGCGCATCGGGGGCGGCTTCGGCGGCAAGCAGGAAGTGCTCATGGAGGATGTGCCTGCCCACCTGACGATCGCTACCCGGCGCCCGGTGATCTACGAGTTCAGCCGCGAAGAGGAATTTATCGGAGCACGTTCCCGCCACCCGATGAAAGTGAGGATGAAGACCGGCGTGAAACGCGATGGCACGATCACCGCCAACTCCATGTATGCTCTCTCGGATACCGGCGCGTATGGCTGTCACGCGCTGACCGTCACGGGCAACACGGGGCACAAGTCGATGGCGCTGTACGTGGGCGACGGAGAGTATCGCAAGGCTCCCAATATCCGCTTCTACGCAGACGTGGTATACACTAACACGCCGCCCGCGGGCGCCTACCGCGGCTACGGCGTTCCCCAGGGGTATTGGCCCCTCGACCGTCACATGGAAAAGATCGCCCGCGCTCTCCATCTCGATCCTATCGAGTTCCGCCTGAAGAACGCCATCCATCCCGGCGAGTATCATCCCTTCTCCACGGCCTGGAATGAGGGCCGCGAGCCGCGCCCGGAGATCATCCACACGGTGGGGCTGGAGCAGTGCGTTGCGCAGGGCCGGGCAGCAATCGGCTGGGATGACAAATATGGGAACGAAGCCTGGCACAACAGCGCTTCGACTTCGCTCAGCTCCGCTCACTATAGTCCCGGTGCTCTTCGGGAGCACGGCAATCGGCGCAAAGGTATTGGCGTTGCGATGGTCATGCAGGGGACGGCCATTCCCTATCTCGACATGGGCGGCGCTTCGATCAAGATGAACGACGATGGCTCATTCAACATGCTGGTCGGCGCCACCGACCTCGGCACCGGCTCCGATACCGTTCTGGCGCAGATGGCAGCGGAGGTGCTCGGCGTACCCGTCGAAGATATGATCGCCTACTCCTCGGATACCGATTTCACCCCCTTCGACAAGGGCGCCTACGCTTC
>DAITPI010000306.1:0-5700 GCA_036833655.1 Anaerolineales bacterium
CAAGGTCGTTATCTTCCCCGATGCCGGGCACTTGTTCCCGATCGAGATCCCGGAAGCCGCCTCAAGTGCCATCGTTGAGTTTGCCGCATAGGACGCGTTACTCGAGAATGCCTGTTGTCCGGTACGATTCAAGCGTCTCGGAGGCTGCTTCCGTTCTTCGGATGAAATGTTACGGCTTCAACTTCCAGTGGATGTGTTCCTGGGATCCTGGCCAGTGACCCGAGCCAGCCGATGAGCGGGCGCCCGATTTTCTGGCGAAGTTTGGATTCAACTTCAGAAGTCGCACCATCGCAAGAGCTCTGTAGGGCACGCCTTCGGCGTGACAATCCATAAGAAATCACTCCCGCTCGGCTACGGCCCGGAGCAATCCATCTCTGTCTGCCCGTCATATCGAACGTAACAGACCACCCGGCTGGGATTGGCGCCCGCGATCGTCTCGGGCCAGGGGAGTGGGCCCGGTATCTGTATTGCCGGATAGGTGTCGCGCAGGCACTCCTCGTACCAACCGAAATGTACGAGATCCTGCGCCGCCACGACCACATCGGGGCGCTCGCCCAGGGCAAAGTGGAAGTACCACAGGGCAAAGACCGCCTCATCTCCCTCTGCAAACAGGATGGCTCCCCGCGGGGCAGCGGACAGGATTTCCCTGCCGAATGCCTCGGCGCGCAGGTCGTGCGAGGCATCCACCTGGCTCCACGCAGCCAGCGAGCGCACGGCGAAGTAGCCCGGCACCAGGAGGAAGAGCGCCACTGTCGCCAGAGAGGAGCGCGGATTGAACTGCCGCATCAGGCCGGAGAGACCCATCCCGATCCAGATCGCGAAGCACAGGAAGGCCGGGATCAGGTACAGCTGCGCATCGCCCGAGCTGTAGAGTAGCGTAAAGCCGGTCTGGGTCACGGCGATCCAGATAGTCAGGCTGTGGAGGCGGGACGGATTCCAGAACACCACGAGTCCGGCCAGCCCCAGCAAGACAGCCGGGGCGCCGAATTGTCTCAGCAGAAGCGCCGCCATTTCCTGCAGGCGCGGCCCCGCCTCGAGCCAGCTGGCGCCGAGGTAATAGCTCTGGTAGAGCTGCCCCGAGACCAGCCACCACAGGCGGTCGAGAGTAACCACGTTTCCCCAATTCACCGGAGGCTGCGCGGCGGCGCGCAGCGGCAGGATGAGATAAATCGACAGCCCCGCTGCAAAACCCAGGAGCTGCCTGAGCAGCGCAGCGCGATCGAATTCGAGGCTCTTTCCGGGGGAACGTTCGGAGGCAGCATGCGTACGCTCCGTGCGGCGCAGCGAGCCAACGAGCAACGCGGCGGGCACGAACAGGAGCGTCGTCAGGTGATTTCCCATCGCCAGCCCCAGCAGTCCCCCGCGCAGGCCGTCAAGGATGCCTGGAGGGAAATTGCGGGGTTCGCGCGCGTACAGGGCAAGGAGCAGAGCAACCAGCAGGGATTGCAGCGCGTACACTTCGGTGATCAGAGCCTGCGACCAGACCAGCGGCGCCAGCCCGAAGGCATAACCCGAGGCGAGGCCTGCCAGCCAGCTGTGCCGCGCGCCGGAGGCAAACGCTACGACGATAGCATAAACGGCGAGCGCAGCCCCCACGGTCGCAAGGGCAGACATCAGATTCGTTCGAAATGCCAGCGAGCCGACGGGCAGGAGCTGAAAGAGGCGCGCCAGCACGAGATAGAGCGGATATCCTGTGGGGTGAGGAACGCCACCTGTTGCCGCGGCGGTGATCAGGTCACCCCCGTCGGAGCCATAGTTCGCCCAGCTCAGACCGGGTGCCAGGGTTGCCAGATAGACCGGCAGCAGCGATGCCCCCAGGATGGCGGGCGCCAGGAGGTGGGCGGAGGGACGCAGAGAGGCTCGCATAAAAACAGTGAGGCGGGACGGAGGCTATTACCTCCATCCCGCCTCATCATGACTCGGGTTCGTTCCGAATGGCTACGGCGCTTTGAACGTAGCCACGTAGACGGCGGACGGGTCGGCCGGACTGCATACCAGGCCATTTACCATGGTCGTCTCCGCGACAGGACGCCACTGGGGGTTCGCGTCGTAGACGTTATAGTAGTAGATCGTCATCTCCTGGCCGGGCGTGGGTGCGAAACAGATCAGTGAGGTACCCATTGCATCGGTGAATTCGCCGATGCGCTGGCCGTTTTGAGAATACGTCACCCGGCAGCCCTGTCGCACTTTGTGGATGCCATCGGGCAGCGAGCGCGGCAGCGGGCGTTCCAGAGCCACTCGCACGCTGATACCAGGGTTGGGGTCCACGAACTCTACCGTATAGTTGCAGAATCCGCCGACGTTGTAGGTTCCAGACGTCGTGATCGTGATAGCGCGGGGCGGCGGCTTGACGCTCCCGCAGTTATCTTTATTCTTTTTGCATTTATCCTTATCTTTATCTTTGTCCTTGCACTTGTCTTTGTTCTTATTAGCTGGCTTGTCGCAATCGTCGTCTGCGCTCTGAGGGGCAGACAGTACCGCACGGGCCGGCGCCGATGAATTGGACCAGGACGGCAGGTCGGCTGCCCAGGCAGTCTGGTTCCTTGCCGTCAGTATCAGGCCGAAGAATACGATAATTACGATTGAAATACGGATGAATTTAGCCATGAGCGGATTCCTTTCTTCGAAATCTCACTTAGCATAACATATCTTCGACGAGCGGCAATTCGGATTTCGTCCGAGTTTACCTGAGCCGGAATTTGACTTCCAGGTCCAGGTCGGTCCGCAGGTCCAGCTCGAGGAGGAGATGATCCCCCTCGACGACTGCCTCGGGAACAGCCGATTGGAGTACCGCCCCGTCCGGAATGGTCAGGCGAACCGCCAGGGGGACGGCAATCGTGCCCGGCTGTTTTGCCACCTTAAGGCGGTAGATCACCAGGTTTCCTTCCCGGCTGATTGCGTCCTCCGCCAGGCGGAATTGGAACGCTGAAGTGCGCGATGTGCCGCCCGGGATGACCAGGAGCGAGCCGAATCCCTGCAAACCATCGAGTTCCTCGTCGAGCACATCCACGGGGGCATCCAGTCCCTGGCCCAGGATCATCCACTCAGCCGGGACGCTCTGCCGGGTGGCATCCAGCAATTTCGCCTCCGCCGGGACATATACCCGCATGTAATCCCAGTAGCAGGCGTCGATCGGGTAATTCTCCTCGCCGGCTGGCCGCTCTTCCGCCCATTGGAGACAGGGAACAGCCGGAGAGGCATTGTTCTTGTGGGTCACGGTCAGGCGGCCGAGCGGGTACGCTGGATCCGTGAGGTCGATATCGTAAGCGAGGCTGGTCTCTACGACGGCATTCGTCTTGTTGAAGCCAACGTTGGAGTCTACGACCATCAGGTAGTCGCCCCCTTCACGGCGCACGGCGCCGTCCCAGCCGTGCCGTGCCATCACGCCTGCCAGCGCCGGGTCGTCCAGCTGCAGCAGGAGATGGCCCTCGCTCAAGCCCTGCAACAGCGATGTTCCCAGGCTCTTCCACGAGACATCTCCCCCGCTGAAGATCCGGGTGAACATGGCGCGTGCGATCTTGTCCATGAAACCCTTGCGGGTCCAACCGGCAGCAGCCAGTTGATCTGGAGGCGGTATCTTGGCGGCGCGCATATAGTCAATGACATTTTGCGCGTCGATGGGAGTCGTCGTCCCTTCCATTTTCAGCGGACCCAGCGCCTGGAGGAGCAGCACCAGCATGTGCTGATCGAAGGCGATCACGCCGTCCACAGAATGGGAATTGGTGTACGCATAGAGCGTCTCGGCGTAGAGAGCGGAGGTGGGAAAGTCCGGGAACCAGTTGGTATCCCGCAGCACGAGCACCGGGCTGTTCATGTAACGCTCCAGCTGCCAGGGCGCCTGGGGATAGGGTTTCTCCCAGTTATCCAGCTCGCCCGAATCGACAAACGACAGGCTGAGCACCTCGCCGTTCTGCACCACCAGGGTGCCCGCGGCGGTGATAAAGCCACCGGTGGGGCGCAGCTCGTCCTCGTTCTGCGCCAGGAGCAGGTAAGTCTTGGGTCCCTCGCTCGCCGCGCCCAGCAGATGCGGCAGCGCCGTCGCCACCGTCAGGCCCTCGTCCATGACGGGCAGCAGCCGGTCGAGGTCGTCCTCGATCAACGAACGCACCCGCGGGGAGAGCTGCGACGCGTCCAGCCCGGAGCGGAGCAGCATCGCCCGGTCGAGGAGGTCCTTCGCTTTGCCCAATTCGGGCTGTGCGCTGGCAAGTGCAAGGACAACCTGCGAGGGGTGGAGATCCGTATCGCTCTCGAGCTTCTCCAGCAACGGTGCGGATGCCGCGACGGCCGTATCCGCGCTCTCGAGCAGCAGGCTCCCCATCTCCAGCAGGTCCGCGCTGGACGCCAGGTCGCCGCCATAGACCGGCACCCAGCCCAGCCGCGGTCCCAGCCACAGGAACGGCTCGATCTCGCTGCGCAGGGCAGCCAGGTCCCCCCTGGACTTTGCAAGCAGGGGACTCGCCTGCGCGACCGTGTCCAGGTTCATGGAGGAGCCGGCAAGCCCACGCAAGCGCCAGAGATCGTCGCGCACGGGCAGAGCCAGGTCATAAACCTGTCTCGCCTTCACGCCGCCAAGCCCCAGAAGGACCAAAGCCACGAGAGCCAGACCGATCCAGAAGCCTCTTCGAGAGCGCCGCTTCTCGATCGTTCTGTCATCGCTGAGGCGCGGGACTCCCACCAGGTTATCCGCCGGAGACGCCTGCGCGGGGACTCCTTCCAGGTAGCGCTCCCGAGCCAGCACTGCCTCTGCCAGCCTCTGGATGCCCTTGCGGTGCCAGTCGCTCAGGGTGCTGATCGGCGCGACCTCGAGCTCCGGGCTTACCAGGCCGTACTTCTCGAGCTGCGCGTCCAGGTCCGCTCCGGCATCGTGCCCGTTGACATAGAGCAGGATGGAGTAGTCGATCCGCCCCCAGGCATCGCGCAGCGAGGTCGGAGCCGGTGTGCCAAAGCGCAACGGCGCAAAGTACAGCGCCGCCAGCAGCCCGAACTCGCCCCAGCGCGTGTCCAGGCGCTTGCCGCGGCGCGGCGGCGTGCTCGGCTTGCCCTCTGCGAATATCTCACTCAGTGCCAGCGCGAGCTGCCTGCCCGGGCTGGCTTGCGCCAGCGGCGGCTGCCGCTCGACCATCTCTTTCACGAAGCGACTGGAGGCCCAGGGATGCTCATCCAGCCGCTCCGGGTGATCGAGATTCTCGAGGATATTTTTTAGAAGATCGGTTTCGACCTGTTCGATTGTCATCAAGAACTCACGGCTTGTCGCAAGCCCGCCTGGAGGTCCCTCTGCCGTCGCAGCCAGAATGCCAGGGCGATGCCAGACCAGAGCTCCATGGCATGCTGCTCATCGCCGCGGCTGCGGTATTCATCCCAGAATTTCACTAGTCTGGGCATGTCGACATAGGGCTTGAGGCTTTGTCGCTCATCCATGGTGGCCTGATAAAAGTACTCTGCCCGTTCTCTGAGGATCAGCCTGTTGACCTCCCACATCAGGCTGTCCTTATCCCTGCGCCAGACCACCTCGGCGGGTAAATACGGTTCCATAGCACGCCGCAGGATCATCTTCGTCCAGCCATGATGGATTTTCAGCTTCCACGGCAAGCCAAGGCAGAATTCCGCGAGCCGGACATCGCAAAACGGGTGGCGGGCTTCGACCCCAAACGAACTGGCTACGCGCTCGTAGCGTTCCAGACCAACGGTCAAGAATGGATC
>DAITPI010000307.1:0-5682 GCA_036833655.1 Anaerolineales bacterium
GTAGATCGGCAAAGCTCGATTGAGCGAACGGCAGGATGAGGTTGGCACCAAAATCACCTTTGAAACATTAACACGCAAAGGAATTGAAACACTAGTCAAGAGCAGTCCGCTTGAATATAATATCATTGTATGCTGATATGATGATGCAAAAGGATACCGAATGATTCTCCTTGCCAACCCCAAGTCGATTGAGATCCAGGCCAAGCTTTTTCGCGGCTTTTCCGATACTTCCCGTCTTTCCATACTGGCTGTGCTACGCAACGGCGAGCGGACCGTGAGTGAAATCGTAGAAGCCACAGGTCTCACTCAATCCAATGTTTCAAATCACCTGAGTTGCTTACGTGATTGCGGCCTGGTCACCGCAAACCAGCAAGGCCGTTTTGTTTATTATGAACTGAGCGACGAGCGAGTAGGACAAATGCTCACGCTTGCAGATGAACTTCTCGCCGACGTTGCCAGGGGCGTATATGAGTGCATGCGTTATAGCATAAAGGAAGTGAAGCGTGGCTAATCTAAAGACGTTAGAAGTTCCTGTGAAGGGCATGGACTGTGCAGAATGCACTCAGCACGTCCAACAGGCAATCTCCAGATTAGACGGCGTAAAATCGGTGGATGTCCTGCTTGCCGCTGAAAAGGCGATCATTCAACTCGATCCGACAAAAGTTGAGATGCCCGCTATCCGCAAAGCAGTTGCCAGTGCGGGGGAATATTTCGTTCCCGAAACGGTTGAAACCCCTCCTGCTGCGCAGCTTGCCAGTTTCAATCGGCAATTGATGATATTGCTGACCGTAGTGTTTGCGATCGTGCTTTCCATTGTTATTGCAGGGGAATGGCTGGGACTTTTTAAGGTCCTGGAGACGCGTATTCCATTTCCGGCTGGACTCGTAATCGTTTTGATTGGAGGTTGGCCAATTTTCAGAAATGTGGTCCGTGCAGCCCGAAAGCGTCAAATTATCTCGCACACACTCATGACTCTTGGCGTGATCGCTGCACTGGCTGTTGGGGAGTGGGTGACTGCCGCGATTGTTGTCATCTTTATGCGGGTTGGAGAATACGTCGAGAATTTCACCACCGAAAGTGCCCGGCGAGCGGTCAAAGAGCTAACGGCTATCGCTCCGCAAACTGCCCGCGTGGAACGGGGCGGTAAGGAAATCGAAGTGCGAGTGGGAGAAATAGGGATTGGCGAAATAACGGTTGTTCGCCCCGGGGAAAAGATCCCCGTGGATGGCGAGGTGATGAGCGGTCAGGCAACGATCGATCAAGCAGCGATTACCGGCGAATCCATGCCTGTGGAAGTATCCACTGGTTCCCATGTTTTTGCCGCGACGATTGCCAGGTTAGGAAGCCTGCGGGTAAGAACAGTGCGTGTTGGTGCAGATACTACCTTTGGGCGCATCGTAAAGTTGGTGGAGGAAGCAGAAGCTAACCGTGCAGATGTACAGAGGTTTGCGGATAAATTCAGTGCTTACTACCTTCCCATTGTGGCCGGAATTGCGGCGCTCACTTTCCTGATCAGCCGCAATCCGTTATCGACGGCTGCCGTTCTTGTGGTTGCTTGTTCTTGCTCCATAGCGCTTGCAACCCCCGTTGCGATGCTTGCCTCGATTGGCGGGAGCGCAAAGCGAGGTCTTTTGATCAAAGGCGGGAGGTATTTAGAGATATTAGCGCGTGCAGACACCCTGTTGGTAGACAAAACCGGAACCCTCACGCTTGGACAACCACGAATTACAGATGTAGTCTCGCTCAACGGTCTATCTACCTCCGACATTCTTGCCCTCGCTGCTTCTGCAGAGCGTTACTCCGAGCATCCATTGGGAGAGGCAGTACGTGATGCTGCTCACAAACAGAACATTGCGTTATCGGATCCAAAGACTTTTGAATCCATCCCCGGTATGGGTATTCGTGCAGAGGTGAATGGCAATCTTGTAACCATTGGCAATCGCCGTCTACTCCCTTCAGCAGGGCGATTACCTGTAGCAAAACAATTGGAAGAAAAAGGAAAAACACTCTTATTCCTTTCCTGCAATGACGAACTCACGGCAATCCTTGCTGCTTCTGATACTCTTCGGGCGGACGTCCCTTCGGCGCTTCGAGAACTACAGGCACTTGGCATCAAGCGAATTGAATTGCTGACCGGTGACAACGAGCGTACCGCTGCTGCACTGGCTGAACAGCTTGGCGTTGCGTATCGCTCGAACCTTCTTCCTGAAAATAAGATTGAGATTGTAAAAGAGTATCAAGCCCGGGGCCATACGGTCGTGATGATAGGGGATGGTGTCAACGATGCACCTGCCTTGGCTCAAGCAAACATTGGTATCGCCATGGGCGGAGCAGGCACAGATATTGCCATCGAAGCGGCTCATATCACCCTGATGCGTGAAGACTGGACGCTCGTACCGGAAGCAATCCGCATTGCTCACCGGACAATGAGCATCATCAAGATGAACCTTGTTTTTACCGCCTTTTACAACATAATCGGACTCGCGTTGGCGGCATTTGGCTTTTTGCCTCCTGTGCTTGCTGCGGCGGCGCAATCGCTACCCGATATTGGTATTCTGACAAATTCTGCACGCTTACTACAGCAGGGAAAAGCTAGGCGAGAATCTTAGTTGTTGCGGTTCGTGTATCATCGCCATACCGCCAACGCAACCATTCGAGCCTCGCCCAATATTGCGTTCTTTAAATCGCCAGAAGGGAAACTCGTTCGAACTCACCCTACGATCTATTTTGGGGCGGAACAATCAATTTCAGCAAATGACAGATTTTACCTTCACAGAGGCACCCACCGCACACTCCCTGGCACTGCCCGCCATCATTATCCCCGAAGCGAAGCGGAGTGGGAGGGCAGGCGAGCAATCTCATTCCTCCGCAGTAAAATGGCTAGAACATATGGGATTGCTTCGCACAGAACGCTCGCAATGACGAGTTAGGAGGAGGTCGGAAAGCAAATTCGTGATTTCCTGTGTTTTATTTCCTGGATCGTGAGGTTCAGAAGAAGAATTTTCGATCCTATCCATAACTCTCAGAGCACTGGGACGACAATTTGGATGAAACCAGGTGTTTTTTCATTGACAATCATGGACTCCAAGCTCCGTGTATCCGCAGCGTAAAAACATGGTTTTAGGATCGTGGTGTTTCCAATCTAATTTCGCGACGGTGTGTCTCCGCAGGTTTTCGAGAGGATTCGGTATGATTGCCCCCATTGACCGGTGAGTGGAACAACGGCTCTCTTATCAACTCAATTCGATGCAACGCAGATCATGGAGAAAATATGTTAGGCAATAATCAGCAAATCGAGCTGCTGGCAGCTTACCCGATACTGCGACAACTTTCGCCACAGCTTTTGCAGGTGGTGTTCTCTGAAGGAAAACTAGTAAATCTCCCCGCTGGAAACATGGCATTCGATGAGCAATCACCGTGCCAGTCCTATCTTATGGTGACGTCCGGCAGAGTGCGCGTCGTCAAACCGGTTAGTAATGGCCGAGAACTCCTTCTGTATCGGGTACAGCCAGGTGAAAGCTGCATCCTGACGGTCAGTTGCCTGCTGGGAGACTGCTCATATCAGGCGCGCGGAATCATCGAGTCTGAGCTGGCCTGCGTTATTGTTCACCGCCCCATGTTTCTGCAACTGGTGGAGCAATCACCGGAGTTTCGGACTTATATTTTCCGCTTCTTTGGTGAACGCGTGACACATCTCATGGAATTGATCGAGGCTGTGTCCTTTCGGAAACTGGATCAACGCCTAGCCCAATACCTGTTGAGGAACGGACCTGCACTCGAAATTACACACCAGTATCTGGCCGCCGAGTTGGGAAGTGTGCGCGAGGTGGTCAGCCGCATTCTCGAAGACTTCCGCGCACAGGGCATTGTCCAACTCGATCGCGGTCTAATCCATGTAATGGATGTGCAGGCGTTGGAAAAGCTCACACGTTCAGGGTGACTTGCAGAGGGCGTACGATCTGGGGATGTGGATGATTTACCCTTGGTGATGCAGGTCACAGACTTTTCAGATGGGTTCAAATACAATGAAATGGAATCGTGCCCGCTCCAAAGGGATGAAATTTCCCTGTCAAAAGCCATAACTTGGTACAAGTAAATACCTATACCACTTACAGAAAGAGCGAAGACTATGAAAATCTCACGACGCTTCTCCCGTTTACTGCATTTGGCAATTACTGCGATCATATTGGCCGCGCTCATGCCCAGCCCAATTAGTGTTCTTGCCCAGCCGACCCAGGCTCTGACCGAAAACTGGCGCAATATTGACTACGGTTTTATCTCAAAAATGTTGGAAATCGACAACAGCGGCAATGCGTATGTCCTGGGCGACACGCCTGCCACCAATATCTTGAACATCAAGAAATATGATCCCAGCGGGAATTTGTTGTGGCAAAACACGTATGACGACCCCACCTACAACCTGTCCGGGGTGTGGATCGCTGTCGACGGGGCCGGGAGTGCGGTGGTCCTCGCAAATATCGTCCGCAGTACAGATGGGCAGCCCAATGGTTGGCTGACACTAAAATATGACACCAATGGCAATCTGTTATGGGTGGTCCCCTTTCCGAGAGCCGTCAGCAACGGCGCCCGCGTGATCGTGGATATGTCCGGTAATATCTACGTTGCGGGCACAGGCGTTTTGACAAAATACTCTCCGAGCGGCGCAGTCCTGTGGCAGGATAGTTCCGGCAATTCGGGGCAGCCCTATTCCATGGCGCTGTCCATTGACGGCAACCGCATTGCCATAGCAGGGAAAACCGGCATCACTGGTCTCGATTTCAAAGCCGTCATGTTTGACTCCAATGGCAACCTCTTATGGTCATTTACCAGTGCCTCCCTGTATCCCGCCAACGATGTCGCGTTCCGCTCGAATTTCGATTATGAAACCTACTTCGCCAGCGGCACATACCTCCCCCAGGATCCGAACCCTTACCAGATGGTGATCGTAAAGCTCGATGCAGCAGGCAACCAGGTTTGGTCAAGGAACTATAGTGTCGGCGACTCAGCCTATCGTGTGGCAGTTGCAGCCGACGGCGTTGTTGCAACTGGTGTCGATTCAAACGGCTACCTGGATTGGATGACGATCAAGACGGATTACAATGGCAACCTCTTGTGGTCACAGCGCTTCGATGGGGCAAAGGTCAACGATGAGACCCCCAATATGCTGGTAGTCAACAGCACCGGAGTCTACGTAACAGGCAAAGGCGGACCCAATCCCAGCTCGGGCACCATTTCCAATTTAAAGGGCGTCGTCGCCAAATACAGCCCCGGCGGAGCGCCTCAATGGGCGTTCTGGGATGACCTTGCAGGCGGAAAGGCGATCCGTATTTACGATATTGACTTCGGACAAATCACCCGGCTGACCACTCTCGGCTGGAGCTACCTGACGACTGCGCAATACACGCCTACGGGTCTCACGGACCTGGTGCCGGCCGCGCCGACCAATCTGACTGGCGCCGCCAGTATGAGCGATGTGACCTTGAGCTTCAGCGATAACGCCACCAACGAATTCTGGGTGGAAGTCGAACGCTGTACCGGTGGAGGATGCACGAATTTCGTCAGGATCGGCCAGACAGTGGGTGAAAATGCCACCAGTTTCCGGGACAGCACTGTTTCGGGTGGAACCACCTACACCTACCGCGTGCGGGCAATTGGTTTTATGGGCGCTTCGGGCTACTCCAA
>DAITPI010000308.1:0-5675 GCA_036833655.1 Anaerolineales bacterium
GGCCCCTTGATCAGCATATTGACGAGCGCCTTGAGCAAGCCCTTGACAGGACGATTATAGAGCACGGGGCCGAGCACCCGCAGCGAGCGCATCAGGCTGATCGTCCGCTCGGGGAAGGCAATATAGGTCTCGATGTTGGGGATCCCGGTGCTGTAGTAAGCGGTGCTGACGTCCCCCCAGCCAACCGAGACCGTCCTGGTGTAGCCGCGCCCGAAGTCGCACTCGCGGACGTTCCAGGCGGGCGGCACCTGCACGAGTCGCCCGTCACGGCGGATGAGTCCCTGCCGGTGCATGTTCTCCACGGCAGATTTCGCCGTGCCCGGCGATACCCCGGCGCCCACCCCGCGCAGAAACAGACGAAACTGGGTTGCGGTGGGCAGTCGTCGCTTCAGGTGCGCGGCGAGGCAATCCGAGGGGACCACGTCGAAGCCCGCGCCCGGCAGCAGCATGATCCCTGTCGCTTTTGCCTGGTCGTCCATGTGCGCCAGCGCTTCGAAGCCGGGGATCTCCCCGCTGATATCCACGTAGTGGCGCTTCACGCGCAGGCAGGCTTCCGCCATGGCACGGAAGGTATGCACAAAAGGACCCGCGCAGTGCAGCACAGCCTCGGTCTCCTGCAGGGCCGACTCCAGGCTGCTTGTGTCGCGCAAGGGGAAGGAGCGATAGGGAAGGCTGTGTTTTTCCGCCTGCTCGCGCAGCCTCTTCTCGCTGCGGCCGGCCAGAACGGGGCTCAGTCCCTGACGCAGGGCCTGCTCGACGATCAGCTGACCGGTGTAGCCATAAGAGCCGTAGATGAGAAAGGTTTTCATAAATTCATGTCATTCCGAGGAGGGTCGAGCAGCGTAGCGTCGAGATCCCGACGACGCAATCTCCTCCTTTGTCCGAACGATCTTCTGGAACAGTCTTTGCCCGTTCGTGTGAGATTGCCACGTCGCCTGCGGCTCCTCGCAATGACGTCAAGTTAGAGCCTCTTCACAAAATGAACCAGGCGCTCCGCCTCACGATAGCCGAGCTTGAGATGCGCCTGGATGCTTGCTTCGTTCTCGAGCCACGTGTCTGATGCCATCTCGCGGACGCCCTTTTCACGCGCCCAGCCTTCTGCTGCGTAGACCAGCTCTCTGCCCAGCTTTTGCCCGCGGATGTGCTCGTCGACATACCAGGCTTCGATGTAGCCAACCGGGGAGGTCTCACAGCCTTCGCCATGATCGCGCATGCCCGCTTCGATAAAGGCGACCAGCCTGCCATCTCCGTTCGAGGCGACAAAGATCGCATAGTTCGGGTCCGCCAGCCGGTCGTCCAGGTCGAAGCTCAGATAGTGCCTGGGCGCCTCGGGCCACAGCCGCTGGCGCAGCTCGAGCCAGCCCTCCCGGTCCTCGTGTGTGGCGCGTCGAATCGCAAAGCTCATGCGTGGATTCCTCCATAAATCAAAGACCCTGAGAGCTGGCAACTCTCAGAGTCTTATTCTACCGCTTGTCGCACGAATGACTACACTTTTTTGGGCCGATTTGCATGCCGAAAATCGCCAGCGGATGATGCGCTACGCCCTGAACTACTCCTCTTCTTCCTCCCCGCCCCGTTTCGAGAGCCGGTGATCGAGCATCAGCACGGCGGTGCCGCGCTCCTCGATCAGCCTGAGCTTGGCAACCAGCTCGTTGGCATTCTTTTCTTCCTCCACCTGCTCGCTGATAAACCACTGCAGCATGACCTGCGCCGGATAGTCCTTTTCCTTCAGCGCCAGCTCATACAAGTCATTAATGGAGGCAGTGACCTTTGCCTCGTGTGCGGCAACTTGCTCGGCGACCTCCAGACTCGATTTCCACTCGGTCTCCGGCGCCCCGATGGCTTTGAGCTGTACGTGTCCCCCGGCGTCTAGAATGAAGTCATAGAACTTCATGGCATGCTCGCGCTCCTCGTCCGCCTGAAGCCGCATCCAGTGTGCAAACCCGGTCAGGTTCTTATCCTCGAAGTACGCCGCCATCGAGAGATAGAGATACGCTGAGAAGAACTCCTTGTTGATCTGTTCGTTCATTGCAGCCTGCATAGCTTGTCCAATCATTGTGAGCCTCCTTTTTTTCTATTATAGCGATTTAATGTATTGTGTGCCCGCGATTATGCCACGGCAGCCTGTTTCACGGGCTGGTCAGCGGAGCCAGATCAGATAGACAATGCCTGCCGCAACCGCGATCCAGACCAGGACAATGATCGCTGCTCCAACCTTGCCCACGCTGCTCTCTACGCCCCGGGCTGCTGCCGTTGCCCGCGCCTCTGCCAACACCTCCGGCGGGATCAACCGGACCGCCAGCCAGAGTCCGCCCGGGGTGATGATCAAATCGTCCAGATAGCCCAGCACGGGGATGAAATCCGGGATGAGGTCGATCGGGCTGAATGTGTGCGCCACCACAAAGAATACCAGGGCTTTTGCATACCAGGGCGTGCGCGGATCGCGCGCCGCGATATAGATGGCAAAGGCTTCCTGCTTCAGCGCACGGGCGCGGGCTTTGAGTCGATCGAGCATGGAGAGTCTGGCGCGCTCACTCCCCGCCATACACGAAGAGCTCGTTCAGCGACTCGTGGTTGAGGTTGTGCCGGATGGCATCTGCAAAGATCGGGGCGACCGAGAGGATCTTCAGCTTGGGATGTCGTTTCTCCGGCGGGATGTAGACCGTGTCGGTGGTGACGATCTCGCGGATGTGCGGGATCTCCGCCAGCCGCTCCAGGCCACCGCGCGTGAACACGCCGTGGGTGCAGATCACCAGGATCTCTTCCACTCCCTCGTCGATCAGCATGCGGCTCAGTTCGTGGATCGAGCCTCCTGTGGCGATCTCGTCGTCGTAGATCAGGGCGCGTTTGTGGCCGCGCACCTGGTTGCCGACCAGGCCACGGATCACCACCTCCGAGTCCGAGATGCGTTCCTTGTTCCCGGCAGCGATCGGGAGCCGCAGCACCTGGGCAAAGCGCGCCGCGGATTTCGCCTGTCCCATGTCTGGCGAGACCATGATGGAATTCTCCAGGTTTTGTGTCGTCAGGTATTCCTTGAACACCAGCCAGCTGCTCAGGGGATCGGTGGGCAGGCTAAAGAACCCGTGGACCTGCGGGGCGTGGAAAATCATGCTCATCACGTGTGTGGCGCCGGCCGTCTTGAGCAGATCCGCGACCAGGCGCGCGGTGATCGAGATGCGCGGCGCATCCTTTTTATCGGAGCGGGCGAAGGAGTAATACGGGATGATGGCGTGCACTTCAGATGCCGCCGCCCCGCGGGCGATATCGAGCATCATCAAGAGCTCCATCAGGTGATCGTTCACCGGCTGGGAGAGCGATTGCACGATGTACACACGCCGGTAGCGCACCGTGGCGCCCAGCTGGAGGTAGAGGTTGTCATTGCTGAAGCGAGTGACGTGGGTATGATCCAGTGGCACACCCAGCTCATTGGCAATGTTTGCCGCCAGGGCCGGGTTCGAGCTACCACTGAAGAAACGGACCTCGTCGGCGGGAACGGAAGCTTTGCTCATGTTGCCTCTCCAAGGATTTGTGTGAATACTGCCCCATCTTACCCGATTATGCCAGGAAGAGGACCGCTACCCCCGCGATGGCAAGCAGCGTCCCAACCAGGGCCTGCCAGCCAATCTTCTCCTTAAACACAAAATAACTAACCGGCAAGATAATCACGGGCGGCAGCGCCATGAGGGTGCTGGCCACGCCGATCTCCGCATGCTGGACCGCCAGCAGGGAAGAGGACACGCCCAGGACAGGTCCCACCAACGCGCCGAGGGCCAGCAGCCAGATGACCTGCGGCTTTTCCCGAACGGCGGCAAAGGTCGCCTTCGCTTTGCCCTCCAGGGCTGTCCATGCCCAGATGAAGAGCACCGCCGCCAGCATGCGGATGGCATTCGCCTGGAACGGGGAGAAATTTCCGGCCATGGCTTGTTTCGAAAGGACCAGCCCCACCGCCTGACCCAGGCCCGCCAGGGCGCCGAAGATCACACCCCGCCGCGTGTGGCCGCGCGGCGTCTCGGGCGGTTCCTCGTGCGACAGCACCACCCAGGCAATCCCCGCCAGCGCCAGCACGATGCCGACGATCTGCCACGTCGAGAGAACTTCGCCGAAAAAGAGCCAGGCGATCACCGAGCCGAAGATCGGGGCGAGGCTCAGGAGCAGCGTGCCCAGGCGCGCTCCCACCGAGACGAACGACTGGAAAAGAAAGGCGTCGCCCAGCGACAAGCCGACGATACCCGAGAGACTCAGCCAGATCCAGCGCGAGGAGTCGGCAGAAAAGGGCAGCGACGCGCGGAAGAGAACCATGTTGAGAATGACCAGATACAGCAATGCAATGCTCAGGCGCATCCGGTTGGTGACCTGGGAGCCGACCATGCGGCCGGTGGCGGTAAAGATGAGAGCGGTCATGGCAAAGAAGAAGGAGGTTGCCAGTCCGGCAAGCTCGCCGATGAAGTTCATGTGGGAGATTTCCTTTTCAAGGGAGAGATGTATGGAAAGGTGCGATTCCCGGTTGGATCGCCTCACGGCCTTGCGGGCATGTTATCAGCGCGAGACAGGGTTATGGCCCTAATTTCGGAATCCAGCGCGGCACGTCCTGCAAATAACTTTCGTACGCTGCGCCGAATTTCTTCCTAAGCGTTGGCTCTTCATACGAGGTCACGAAGACATGAAAAGCGACGAAAACAATCACAGCGTAGATCAACAGACTCCAGTAGCCGAACCATACAAAATACCCCAGGATGGCTGCCAGCACGGCGACATACATCGGGTTGCGAACGTAGCGATAGAAGCCCACAGCAACCAGCACTTTTGGTGGGTCGGTGGGTGCCGGCGTGCCGCCTCCCTGCGCAAGAAAGTTCCAGAAGCTCCAGAGCAGAACCAGCACGCCGATCGTCCACAGCGGAAACGCGAGAAGAGCAAGCCTACCTGTCTCGAACTGCGGGCCCTGGCGCAGCAGGATCAGCGGAATGTAGCCTGCTACCATTCCAGGGGCGAGCACCAGAAAGAGTGAAGATCTCAAGGCAGTCATTGGACATCCGTCGACGGTATGGAAAATACAGCTCCCAATTGCTGTAACAGATCGAATAGATCAGGTCCACCCCAGTGTTCCATGAATTTGCCATGCTCAACGCGAATGATGTCGATCAGAGTCACGGTAATCGTTTTTCCGGTTGGCTGGATACCCTGGAACTCCCCCTGATGAGTACCGTACATTGTCGAACGAAAGATCACGAAATTGTCTTCTGAGAAGATCTCTTCAATGGTGATTCGGAGATCCGGAAAAGCGGACCGGAAGCCCGCCAGGCGCTGCTTCTGGCCGGCAAGCAGCAGCGGCTCGGCGGTCGGAGAAAGATACCGGCGATAATCTGGCGAGAGGAAGATATCTACCGCATCAAGATTTCCTTTCGTCCAGACTTCTGCGATATAACTGCGGACGAGAGCCTTGAGCGTGATCATTTTGACTCCTGTATAAAGTCAGCAATCTGTTGCAGATGAGTTTGCTCATCTTTCCATTCGGCTTCCAGCAAGCGTTGGATCGTTACTTTGTATCCACGAAAGCGGACGCCAAAATCCCTGCCGAACTGTTCCGGCGGGACCGTTCGCAGGAACCCGGCCAATCTTTGCTGGGAATCCTGCATCGCTGCGAGGAGCTCTCTTACCGAGTCCTTCCTGTATTGTCA
>DAITPI010000309.1:0-5664 GCA_036833655.1 Anaerolineales bacterium
TGGATGTCACGACAGCTGTTGGCGTACGTGTTGGTGTAGGCGAGCCTATTGCTTTGTTTGTATAAATGACCTCGGTAACCCCGCTGCCCACGCGAACGATCATGGTTCCCTGGGATGTGTTTCGGGAGACAACCCGGTAAGGCTTAACTTCTATGTATGATACATAATATCCGGACGGAATCGACTCCTGAACTGTGACTTCTGAATTTACAGGATATTGTCCAGCCAGTACACAGTATCCGCCACTGCTAGGACCGGCTGGCACACTGTAACTCGTATTATTGACACTGATGGTGAAAAGCTGCCCCACAACCACCCCGGACCCGGCAACCTTGCAAATCTTTATCCATCCAAGCTCGGGAGTGGGCGTGAGGCTATCCGCGAATGGCGCGGCAAACGCTGGTTTTGCAGGCAGGGAAACAAGAATCATCAAAATAAAAGCCAAATAAAATAATCGTTTCATTTTTCCTCGGAGTGCGGGTCTGAACAGGAATAACAGAACCGGCTTTGTAGATGCCATTCCAATTTGGAACTCTCTCAACGCCTAACAAAAATGCAAAGAGTGTCTCACTAATTATAAGCAAATCCATAGTAGACGCAACATTTTGATGGCGCAAAAGGTTACACTTTCTCATTTCTCACAGTGCTTTCGGTTTCACCAAGCTAGACAATTTCCCCTGCTCCGTAAGGCATTTTTGTGCCGCTGGTTGCGTTCGCCAGAATGGACCCACTAGAAGAAATCTAGCCGTCGGAATTGCGACGGCTAGATCGGAAGCTCCAGCGTAATGACTACTTTACCATACTGACATCGACGAGTTCGGCGCGGACGGCCACACGGCGCAGATAAGTGCCCGTCTTCTCATCATACCTATCGCAGGTGATCAACGTCAGATATGACTTCTCCTCATGCTTCATCACCCGGCTGTCATCCGGCTGCACGAACGCATTGGACACCACCTTGTAGGTATACCGGTAGCCGCCACTGTAGACAAAGACATATTCGCCCACGCCCAGCGCCTTGAGATTGGCAAATACGCCCGGCTTGCCATCCGCATTCGCGACATGAGCAGTCAGCACGCTGTTGCCTTTCCAGGTCGGATACGCCGTCCCGTTCAGCCAGCCCACCTGGTTTTGCAGCCAGGAGACATCCCACTTGCCCTGCCCGGATTCCACCCCCACGATCGGCGCCTGGATCTTCAGCACCGGGATCTCCAACTTCAGGCTGGTCGCCGCATAGGCAGTCCGCGAAGCAGCATCCCGCTCTGTCACCCGCCCTGGCGCAAAGCCCGTTACAGGAATGAGAAAGGCGCCCAGAGGTGTCGGCACAGGCGTGGGAGGCCGGGTCGCATTGCCCCGACCCCTCCCGCCACCTCCCCCGCCGGCAACCGCGCCGTTCTGGATGACAAGGGTGTCGGTCGCCGCAACACTGTTCGTGATGTTCAGGTCTGGAGAAGTCCTGAGGCTGCCTGGGGGAATGACATTTTCATATGCCCCGGGATTGCTGCCCGTGATCGGAACCACGAATGTGCAGGCTGCATTCCCGGCCAGACTGCCATCATTGAGCTCGATCAACTGCGTACCCGGAACTGCAGTCGTGGTTCCGCCGCAATCATTGGCTGCCGCTGGCGCATCGCCACCTGCGATGGTCAAACCCTCCGGGAGAGAATCGCTGAATCCCAACCCTGTGAGCGGGATGTTCCCGGTGTTTTGAATGGTGATGGTCAGCATGGAATAAGAGTCTGGCGTGATGGGATTGGGCGAGAAATATTTGCTGATGCTTGCGCCGGGCAGGTTGGTCAGCGAGGCTTCCGCGGGGTCCGGATTCGTGACACCCTCCAGATCGGTGGTCACAGCGCCAGCCGGGATTGTATTGGTCAAGTTCCCGTTAACGGTCATCGTTGCGCTCAAGGTCAGGGTGCAGCGCCCAAGCGCAGAAAGGCTGCCGCCGCTGAAGGTGAAGGAGCTTTCACCGGGCGATCCATTGAGCGTCCCACCACAGTTGCCTGCATTGAAATTCACCGGGTTCGCCAGGATCATATGCTCGGGCATGGAGTCGGTAAACGTGATCCCGGTCACAGGGGCATCCTCTGCGTTGATCAGCTCGATGCTCATCGTGGAAGCAGCGCCGCCAAAGACTTCTCGCGGGAAGAAGCCTTTTACCAGGGCAATCCCAAACCTGCCCGGACCAGGAGTTACCGTATTCACCGTCAGGTCCGCGGTCAGAGCGTTCGGTGGCAACCTGCCCTCCGTGTTGGAAATGTTACCTGGAGGGATACTATTGGTATACGTGCCTGCGACACTGCCCGTGACATACACCGTGATCCTGCAACGCTGTCCAGCCAGGATCGTGCCATTAGTCAGTAAGATCGTGGCTGCGCCGGTATTCGCCGTCAGGATCGCAGAAGCGCCACAGCCGCTCATCGCGGGAGGCGAGGAATTGCTGATGGTCACGCCCGCCGGCAAATCATCCCGGAGTGAAAAGTCCGTCAGGTTGGTATCACTAGGTGCAATGTAATCGATGCGCAGCCGGGAATTCTCGCCGGTTGCGATGGACGCCGGGGAAAACGACTTGGATGCAGTGACATCTATGCCTCGTACGGTGATGCGATCTGTCGCCGGGCGCGGATTGCTGACGCCTTGATCGGTGGTGAGCCGATTGGCGGGGATCGTGTTCGTCAAGCGTGCGGACGTGGCATCGGCCGGGACAGTCACTTGCACGGAGATCGTACAGGTCCCCGGCGCGGTTGGGCTGCCAGCAGGGATTCTCCCGCCCGTGAGACGGATCGTGTTCGCAGGCGTGGTAGAAACCGTCCCACCGCATGTGTTTGATACCGCGGCACCGGGCGCCACCATCAGGGGCGCGGGCAGATCATCCGTGAAGCTTGCCCCTGTATAGGGCGAGCCGGTTGGATTTTGCAGTGTAATCGTCAGGGTGGCAGTGCCGCCAGCAGAAATCGTGCCCGGTGAAAAGGATTTCGTAATGCCGATCGCCTGCACCGTGAGCCGGTCTGTGGCATCGCGCGGGTTGGAGAGGTTCTCGTTCGTCCGAAGTGAGTTGGCAGGAATCCGGTTGAGATATGTGCCCTGCACAGTAGAAGTCACGTTTACCCGGATGGTACAGGTTGAGGAAGGCGCGATCGTGCCATTGTTCATGGTGACCGATCTGCCACCACTGGCGGCAGTCAAGGAAGCGGAGGCGCCACAGCCGGTCAGAGCTGGTGAGACCGGGTCCGCGAGCAAGACGTTATCGGGAAGGGTGTCGGTCAGCGTAACCCCCGTCAGGCTGGCGGTAGTCTGGTTATTCGCAATCACGATGGTCAGCTGGCTAGTGCCGCCGACTCCAATTGTGCTCGGGCTGAATCGCTTGCTCAAAGCCACCGGAGGTAAAGTAGGCGGCGGAGGCGTTGCCGTTGGCGGCGGCGTCCCGGTCACGTTCAGCGTGGCGCTGGCAGGGCTCGTATTCGTGATGGCGGTGCCCCCGCCCGTCGCAGAAAGTGCCCTTGCCGGGATCGTATTGATCAGGTTTTCTCCAGCCGTGTTGGAGGTGACGTTGACTGTGACCGTGCATCGCCCGGGCGTAGATCCAACTTGCGCTGGAACCGTGCCCCCGCTGAGTGACAGAGTTGTCGAGCCCGGGTTGGCGGTCACAGAGCCGCCACAGGAATTACTCATCCCGACCGGGTCTGCAATGATGAGTCCTGGTTGGACGCGCGCCAGATTATCGGTCCAGGAGGCATTCGTCAATGGAAACGGATTGGGATTATAGACCGTTACGCTCAACCGTGCGATCCCCCCCGGGGCAATAGAAAGTGGATCGAACCCCTTGTTGATCTCAGCCGGCAAGGAAATCACCTGGGCCGAGACCGCCTCCACTGGCGTGAAAACAACGGAGGCAAGCAATGCTACTACCATAAAAGGGATGATTGACTTGCTCATTCTCTGTTCCTCTGTCTGTCAAGTGAGCCCCATTAAACAAACGAAACCGACACATCATGCGGTCGGTTTCGCCTCTGGCTCACCATTGCCCTTTCCAGATACCTGGACTGGCGACCAAACTGGGCAGTGGATCAATGCATCCGCTCAAACAATAGTTTAGACAGCTATACACATTGTATGTATGATTCGATGCGTGTCAAGTAGGGTTTTCTGGGGGAAACCAGGCATTCTCCCTGTGCAACCTGTTGTCCCACCCAGCAGTGATAAAATTACCTTAACCCCGCTATGCTGCCTGATTTCCGTGTCCGACAACGTGATTATCTTCTCGAGATCTCGCGTGCCCTTACACAAGAGCTTGATCTGGAAAAGTTGCTGGCGCGCATTCTGCGAATTGCCATTGAAATGCTGGCGGGACAGGCTGGCATCATCGCCCTGAAGGAGGACGGCTGGCGGGTGGCAGCAGCGCACGGGATTCCTCCTGCGTTCTTGAGCTACCTGACTCCCTTGCTGTCGGAAGAAAACGTACGGGAGTTGAACGTCAACGAGCTCAACCGCATGTTGAAGGAGCTCACGTATACAGCCACCATGGGCCTGCTCAACGGCACAGCCCTGGCGCTGGCTGCGCATGGACAGGTGATCGGCGTGATTTTTATCTTCCGCAGCTACACAGATCTGTTCACCCCGAACGATCGGGTGCTTTTGCAGTCATTTGCGGACCAGGCAGCCATTGCCGTTTTCAACGCCCGCCTGTACGGGCAGGTCTCTTATGAGAAACAGCGGCTGGACGCGCTGCTCGACTCGGCTGCCGATGGGATCCTCATCCTGCATGCCGATCTCAGCATCGAGCGCGTGAATGACGCGTTCGAGCGCATTTATGGTAAGACGCACGACGAGCTCGTCAACCTGTCTCACGATGATGTGATCCGCTGGGAGCACGCGCCGCAGGGCTCTACACTAAACGAGGCAATTGCCAATGGCTGGCCTCTGACGCCCAATGCAACGCTGTACGTGGAAGGAGACCTGGAGCGCCCGCTTCCGCCATCCCTGCCCGTGGGCATCACGTATGCGCCGCTCCTTTCGACAGAGGGGAAGTTGCGTAACATCATTGTCTCGGTCCGCGATATTACCCACTTCCGTACCGCGGACGAGATCAAGGCCACGTTCATCTCGATCGTCAGTCACGAGCTGCGCACGCCGGTAGCACTGATCAAGGGTTATGCCTCCACGTTGCGGCGCGACGACGCAAAATGGGATAAGCACACCATCAGCGATTCGCTCGCAGTCATCGAGGAGGAAGCAGACCGCCTGAGCAAGATGATCGATGATCTGCTGGATGCCTCCCGCCTGCAGGCGGGAGGCATGACGTTGAACCGTGGAGACGTCTCGCTCTCCAACCTCGCAAAACGCGTCGCGGAGAAGTTCACAAACCAATCCCATCAACATACCATTCTCACCGACTTCCCCGACTCCTTCCCCATCATCCTGGGCGACGAGACACGGATCGAGCAGGTGGTCATCAACATCTCCAACCAGCTGAACCTGACGCTGACCCAGACTCAGATCGACCGCTTGACCCAGGTGCTGGTCCAGATCGGGCAGCTGAACATCAACGTGGGCACCCTCCAGCAGCAGCTCAAGGACTTCCAGACCAAGATCGGGCTGTCCAACGAGCAGGCCCAGGGGATCGTCCAATCGATCAAGAGCTTCTTCTCGAACCTCTGGAGGTCG
>DAITPI010000310.1:0-5662 GCA_036833655.1 Anaerolineales bacterium
GCTCATGTTGCAGGCTCCTGTCGTTGTTGAATGCGTCCGATATTTTTATTGTATCACCTGCCGGGCAAGCTCCATCCGCCGTTGCTCACCAGGGATCTAGATGCTGCCGAGCGCGGACTCGAGGTCCGTCAAAATGTCCTCGAGGGATTCGATACCGGTCGAAAGCCGCACCAGGTTATCGGGAATGCCGACCCGGGCGCGCTCCTCGGCAGTGAGCCCGCGATGGGACGAGGTAGCCGGATGGAGGATCATGGAATAGATATCGCCCAGGGTCGTGGCGGGCAGGCAGACTTCCAGCGCCTCCATGAAACGGTACACGTCCGGTTTCTCTGCACCGCGGATCTCGAAGGAGAGCACGCCCCCGTAGCCGCGTCCCTCGAAGAGCCGCGCGGCGAGGGCGTGCTGAGGGTGGCCGGCGAGTCCCGGATAGTTGACCTTTGCCACGCGGGGATGCGTCTGCAGCCGCTCTGCCACGCGTCCGGCATTTGCACATTGTTGGCCCATGCGCAGAGGCAGCGTCTTCATGCCCCGTAGTGCCAGCCACGCCTCGAATGGACCGAGGACGCCTCCCGTCAGTTTGTTCATCTCGAACAGGCGGTTCTTGTTCTTCTGTGACGTTGCCACCACGCCTGCCAGCACATCACTGTGGCCGGAAAGATATTTGGTGGCGCTATGAATCACGTAGTCAGCGCCGTGCCGCAGGGGATTGAAAAGATAGGGGGATGCAAACGTATTGTCGACCAGCAAGTCCGCTCCGTAACGGTGTGCCAGAGCTGCAAGGGCAGGCACATCTGCCACTTTAAGCAGCGGGTTGGAAATCGTCTCCACGAAGACCAGGGCGGGCCGGGTCTCTTCGAGGGCTCTCTCGACCTCCTGCAGCTCACTGACATCTACCATGCGTACTCGCACGCCAAGCGTATCGAGCAGACTCCGGAGAAGCGTGAACGTCGCCCCGTACAGATCCAGGGCAGCGACGACCTGAGCGCCCGCCCGGGCTCCCGCCCCGAGCAGCGCCGCATGGATGGCGGCCATGCCAGAACTGTAGGCTTGCGCAGCTTCGGCCCCTTCCAGGCTGGCAAGCGCGATCTCGAACGCCGCAGCCGTTGGCGTGGCATAGCGCGAATAGATGTAGCCGTCTTTGACACCGCCAAAGACAGCATCCATATCGTCCATGCTCTCATACAGGTAACCCACGGAGGGATAGATGGGCGTGGAAACGGGGGTGTAATCGCCGGTCGGGACGCGCTCCCCTGCATGGAGGGCGCGCGTCTGAAAGCTTTTGCTGGACAGGTCTCGCATGATGATTGCTCCTGTGGTTCGTCTCAGGCGTCGGGGGGCGCCAGACATATAGGCCGCTATAGAGTATATGACCGCGCCTATGCCTTCCGCGAGTAGTGAGCAATGTAGGCAGGCAAAGGGACATCGTCGGCTTGCTGCTCATCGCGGAGTGGCGACAGCGCCCTCGCCTCGATTGGCAACAGCCCTGCCCAGACCGGCAGGCTGTAATCCGCTTCATCGTCCACGGGCGGACCGGTGCGCACTTTCGCCGAGGCAGACTCGATCTCGATCGAGACGACGCTGGTGGCATTGAGCTCCTTGCGGCTGGGACGGCGCGCCTCCTGCCAGCGTCCGGGAATCAGGTGCTCTGTGATCGCTTCGAGCGCCGCCAGCTTTTGCTCGTCTTTCTGAATCAGCTGCCCCCTCCCGAACAACACTACCGACCGGTAGTTCACCGAATGATGGAACACGGACCGCGCCAGCACGAGCCCGTCCACCACGGTCGCCTCGACACAGACAGGCTGACCGTCCGCAATGTGACGGAGCAGACGACTGGCTTTGGCGCCATGCATAACAAGCACATCTCCCATGCGCGCAAAGTTGATCGGAATCACATAGGGCTGCCGTCCCTCCACAAAGCCCACATGACAGATCAGAGCTTCGTCGAGGATGCGATAAATCGTCTTGCGATCGTAGTGTCCGCGTTTGGGAAGACGTTTGATGCGAGTCTTGTCTGTTTTGATGAAATCGGTCATAGGGACTCCTTTGCTGTAGTTTCAGCCGGCAAACGCCAGCAGCATTAAGTGAAACGAGGCGAACAAGCCATTCAGGATCACGCCCAGAATCGCCTGCCACGCCGGTCCTGCGTGGCGAGCAAGGCTGACCACGCCCAGCACAACGCCAAGCAAGGCGGGAGCCACGAGCAGAATGAACGTGAGAACCCTTTCGCTTTGTAGGGGAATCCCCACCAGAGCATTTTCAAAGAGCGTGAGTACAATCCAGAGGAGGTATACCGAATAGTATCAACGATTCATTGGCGAAATTTTGCTTCATTTCATCTCCTGGTCATCCGCACGAGCAATTGCCACAATAGTCAATCGTCCTGAATCCGCTGACTCACAGAATACAGCAAGACCAAAATCGTTATTAACAAATAAGGAATAACAAATGTCGCTAAACATTTTCTTTTATGTGGCGCTCGCCGCCTGGAGAATTGCATCCCTCGTGGCAAACGAGGACGGTCCCTGGATGATGTTCAAACGCTTCCGCCAGCGCGCCGAGCAATGGTGTCAGAACTATCGTTTTTGTCGGGAGCTTGGCTTGTATGAACTCGTTTCCTGTGAATGGTGCAACTCCATCTGGATCGGAGCCGGACTGACAGCCCTGTATCTCTGGGTCGGCGATGCCATTTTGTATCTGGCGCTGCCGCTTGCACTTTCCACGGTGGTCATTATGCTCAAGTATGTTGTCCAGCTGCTGCAGACTGCTCACCAGTTTATGGAGAATACCAACAAGGCCTACGAGCAGCGTCCCGGCGAGCTGTTTTATCAGAGCACGCCTGTGGATGTGCTAAGCAGCGCCCTCCGGGAAAAGAGCTAACCAGGCTGCCAGGTCTCCCGCTAGCAGACCGAGGCCTGTCCGCGCGGGCTTTTCGCACGGCTCCGCATCAAATGCTTGTGCCACGCCCACAGCGGCGGGCGAAAAGTAGGCAATGACTTCACAGTGCAAGCGCCCCTCGGATTCGGGGCGGGTAAACACAGCCATCTCCGGGGGTCTGCCCGCGGCATCGAAGGAGCGCAAGAATGCAGATTCAATCTCGGCCCCCGGCGTTCCCGCCATGATCCCATCGCCCAGACTCAGCGAATACCAGCTATCCATGGCTCGTTTCACTCTCCTGCCACAAAGCAAGATATAGGTCTTCCACCTTCTTCCGTGCCCAGGGCGTCCGGCGCAAGAAAGTTAGGCTGGACTTGATGCTGGGCTCGTTGGTGAACGAGCGGATCGGGATCCGCTTGCCCAGCTCGTCCCATCCATATTGTTCTACGAGCCTGTTCAACATCATTTCCAGGGTCACCCCGTGCAGAGGATCGTGCGGGTGCTCACGGTCCATAGTGGTCTACCTCATCCGCCTGTCCCGGCGGCTCTGGGTTCAATCCATGCGCCCAAACGCCAGCCTCGTTCATCAGTCGCGCTACGTAATGAGGCTTGGGCAATGACTCGAAGGTCTCAGCGCTCATGAACTCCACGATCAGCTGGTGAGGCGGCTTCTCGCTCTGGAAGCTTTTCTGGACGCGGTCCAGGAAGTACCTGGCGCTTTCACGGGAGAGCTGGAACCGCGCAGCAATGATTTCGATCGGCTTGGATTTGTCCATATCTTTTACCTTGGCGGAATTGTACCCGATGCCGTCAGCGCGTAACGAAACACCCTGAAATCTGTCATGAGATAGATAATGGAATTCACCAACGCGAGCCCTCCCGATGAAATGTGACCGCTGCGGACTGCAATCAGACGTGGAACAGGCATTCTCGACCGAGAAGCGCCTCGTGAGCCGCCTCCGCCATTATTGCCCGGATTGCACGGTCAAGCGCCACACGCGCATATTCATTGTTCAGCTCCTGCTCCTGGCATGCTGCGGCGTCGTGCTCTACTTGCTGAACCCCGGATCCAGTGTGGCAGGCTTCTACCTGCAGGTCACACTCATCCTGGTCTTGATGACCCCACTGGTCATTATTCACGAGCTGACCCATGCGGCGGTGGCGCGGCTGGTGGGACTGCGCGTCTTTGGGATCGTGCTCGGCATCGGGAAGACGGTCTGGTCGGCCAGGTTCCTGGGCATCGACTGGACCGTCAACATGCTGCCCGTGGGCGGTATCACATTCGTGGGCGCGCGGCCTATGCCGTTGATCCGCTGGAGACTTTTTCTGGTCTATCTGGCAGGACCCGCCTCTCACATCGTCATGGCGGTCGCTTTCTGGTGGCTTACAGAAACAAGCCGCTTCTCCTCATGGCTTTACTGGGTACTGCAGGCGCTGGTCTACGCCAACCTTTTTATGGCAGCCGTCAATCTTTTCCCGCGCAAGGTCTCCATGATGACCGGCATGCAGGGCAGCGATGGCTGGCATTTGCTACGCGCGCCGTTCATCCAGGAAGCTGAGCTCAACAAGCAGTATGTGGGGTGCCTGGTTGCGGAAGCGATGCAGGCCTACGCGAAAAATGATCTCGTCGCCGCGCATGCCTGGACCGAAAAGGCCCTGACCCTGGATGGCAATTCAGGCGTCGCCCGCAATATGCTGGGCATCATACAGATGAACCGCCGGGAATACAGGGACTCACGCGAGACCTTCACACAATTGCTCGGCACGGCGGACGCCAGGGAACCAGGCTTTCATAACATCCTGCTCAACAACGTTGCCTATCTAAATGCTTTGCTGCGCGACCCGTCGTTGCTCGCCGAAGCGGACGAGCTATCGGCAGAGGCGCTCAGGCACCTGCCCTGGGTGCCGGCTGTGATCGGCACACGCGGCACCGTGCTCGTGGAGATGGGCAAGCTCGAGGAAGGCCTCGCCATGCTCAAGAAGTCCATGTCCCTGCACGTCGAGAAACATGGCAAGGCGCTCAATGCGTGTCACATTGCGATCGGAGAAATGCGCCGGGGGGAGCTGGCGGCAAGCCGGAAGTATCTTGCCGCGGCGAAGTTACTGGATGCCCATTGCTTCCTGCTGGGGGATGTGGAAGCACAACTGTCCAATCTTGAGTCCCACAAGAGCATGACGGCGGAGCCTCAACCTGCCGCCTGAACCCGCGCCTTCCTTCACGTCAGGCTGAACTCCTCGATTGCGAGGATACTCAGGTCGTAGAACGTCCCCTCCCCCAGTTGCTGGACCATCACCTTATCGACAACTGGCTGCAATAGCGCCAGCGCCTCCTGCTTCGTGGGCGCGTGGTCGAGCAGGACCTGCGTCTGGATGCTGTTGTTGTAGCGGATATCGTGGTCCAAAATGTGCCCGTAAATCCGAAACGCTCGCAGGTTCTCCTGCTCGGGAATGAGGATCGCAAGGTTGGCGCGGGCGGTCAGCTCAGCCACCGTGTCATTCGTGAAGGTTAATTCCAGGATATTTCGGGAGGGATCATACCTCGTCATGCGCACGCTGCTGTGGACGGCTTTTGCTGCAGGAGAAGCAAACATGGGTGCAATCCAGAACAACAGGATCGCCCAGACCGTCACGGCGAAAGAAATGGCAACCGATAACGCGATGAGGGCGTTGAGGAAAGCGGATCCCTGGTTCGTGACCGACCAGTACCGCAACAACCCTGTACCGATCGCAAGGCCCACGAGCGTGCCTGCCACCGGGCTGAGCCGCTCAGACCAGCGCTGCGCCCTCG
>DAITPI010000311.1:0-5643 GCA_036833655.1 Anaerolineales bacterium
GATCCGCCGACTGCAAAAGTGTCACACTCAAAACGTGACCTACGGAAATCATAAGAGAAAGGAAGGCGTTTCATGCTGGCACAAGTCGTTCAAGTCCTCCCCTCACGTGGAATAGTATCTGCCCGGCGACTACATATCGGGCGTTTATCGAAAAGCCTTATTTATACATCTACAGGAAACCCTGACAATGAATATACACGACGAAGACGACATCGGCGTCGTCTTTCGAAAAACACTTGGACATTACAGCGTCCACGGAAACGGGCGAGATATCGATTGCGTGCTCTCGTCCCGGATCCATAAACAACTGATCTATCCCACCGCGGATCCCACTTCGCTGCGACACACGGTGCGCGCCGTGCATGAGATCGAGCACGTGGACCCGGTTGCGATCGGCGACCGCGTCCGTTTCACGGAGGCAGGCGACGGAGGCGGAGTCATCCTAGAGATCCTCCCCAGGACTTCGAAGCTCTCCCGGCCGGCGCCCGTGCCCGGTCAGCGGGTCTTCGAACAGGTGATCGTCTCGAACGCCGACCAGGTGCTGCCCGTGTTCTCCGTGGCGCATCCCACCCCCAGGTGGGGTCTGCTGGACCGTTATCTCGTCTCCGCGGAGGCAACCGGGCTGCCCGCTCGGATCGTCATCAACAAGCTCGACCTGGTGGGGAGGAATCCCGGCTTTGAAGAAGAGATCGAGATCTATCGCCGCATTGGCTACCCGGTTCACCTGGTCAGTGCGGTGACGGGCGAAGGGATTGACGATCTCAAGACTGCCCTCCAGGGCAAGCTGTCTGTGCTGGTCGGGAAATCTGGCGTGGGTAAGACCTCGCTGCTGAACGCCATCCAGCCGGGGCTGGGTCTGCGGGTCAGGGCGGTGAGCACAGGCGAGCTCGGCAAGGGCCGCCATACTACCACTCACCTCGAGATGTTCCAGCTCGAGTTCGGCGGCGCCCTGGTGGACACACCGGGCATGCGGGAACTCGGCCTGTGGGACATCGCCGGGGAAGAACTGGCATATCTGTTCCCCGAGATGGCGGGTTACCTGGGTCGCTGCAAGTTCGGTCTCGGCTGCCGGCACGACCGGGAGCCTGGTTGCGCGGTCCGGAAGGCCGTAATGGCCGGGGCGATCAGCCCGTACCGTTATCAAAGCTACATGCGCCTGCGGGAGGAGCTATGAGAGCCCGCTCTGACTCCTTCGGGGATTTCCGGTGCGGGCATTGCCAGGCCCCGGTATCGAGCGCCCACCTCCTCTCCGGCGTGAACAACCGCAACCACTGTCCTTACTGCCTGTGGTCCTGCCACCTCGACCTGTACGCTGCCGGCGACCGCTTGTCCGCGTGCAAGGCGCCAATGAAACCCATCGGCCTGACGATGAAGAAAGGCAGGAACAAATACCAGCGTGAGCCGCGCGGCGAGCTGATGCTTGTGCATGAGTGCACCGATTGCAGGACCCTGTCCATCAACCGCATCGCCGCGGACGATGATTCCGCCACAGTGCTGGCTGTCTTTGAGGCCTCACTGGGTATGGATGCTCAGATGCGTTCCCGATGCTTTCAGTACGGCATCGCGGTTCTAAACGCGGAGGACAGAAAGATCGTGCATACTCAGCTTTATGGCCGCTCCGTTGAGCCGTCGATTGCGAACTGGCCATGAACCAGCTGGATTATGCAGCAGAACACCCCATGAGTTTGAGCCTATGGCTCAGGCTCATGGGAGACCCTCACCTGCATTCCCTGGCACCGCCCGCCATTATTATCCCCGAAGCGAAGCGGAGTGGGAGGGCAGGTGTGAAGCTGAACGCTTCACGTTCGCACCTTTCCCGGACGCAAGTGCCGGGGGTGCAAGTATCGTGGCTTTGCCACTCACATCGTCCCGGTGCTCTTTCGGGAGGGTGACATAGGGAGGCTAGCTCTAAGAAACCTGGCACTCGCAATAGGAAAGCATTGGTCGATATAATGATGATTTGGAGGAATTTATGAAAATCCTTGCCATGGAAGTCGAAGCCGAGGGCGCCACGCCGGAGCAGTATCCTCCGCATCTCAAAGCCGAAGCGCGAGCCGTATGGGAGTTGTATCAGAGCGGCGTGATCCGCGAGCTATATTTCCGCTCGGACCGTTCGACAGCGGTGTTGATGCTCGAATGTGAGAGTATGGGGGAAGCCCGTGAAATCTTGAATTCGATGCCGCTCGTGCAGGCTGGCTTAATTACCTTCGATGTAATTCCTCTCGTCCCCTACCCGGGGTTTGCACGGCTGTTCGAGAGCTAAAGCCATACAACACGCCGGCGCACTGTAACATCCTGCAATGCTTGCGTGATGTTGATTCTCCATTCGCAGGTGCTATACTAAACCAAGGGTTGTACCGACATTTTCAATGACTTGTTCAGGCGGGACATGATAGCGAACCTGCATGAGCAAATCCAGACGACGCCTCCGGGCGGAAAAGGAATGAATTATGAAGCACTTTCTTTGTACCTTCCTTTTATTACTGGTCGTGTTATCGGCGTGTGCGGCTCCCGCCACGCCGGTGCCCACCATTACACCCTTCCCGACCCAGGTTTTGCCAACTGCCACAACCACTCCGCCTCCTTCTGTACTGGCGGGTACGCCAGTGCTGGCACCCCAGATTCCAATCAGCCTTGACAATCTCAACCGGCTATCGCCCCTGGCGCACTGGGGCAAGGGCAATGTTGTCGAAACCGTGATCAGCCCAAAAGGTCGGATGATCGCAGTGGCGACGCCTGCAGGCGTTTATCTCTATGATGCCGGGTCCTTCGAGGAAATGCAATTCATCGAGTCGAAGAGCTGGTTGAGCAGTATCGCCTTCTCGCCCGACGATTCTCTTCTCGCGGTGGGATCGCTGGATGGGTCCGTCCAGGTGCTGCAAATCTCCGATGGCGTGAGGCAAAAGACATTCAGCAGCCCACTCGGTGCCATTGCGAGCCTGGCATTCTCCACCACCGGCAACCTGCTGGCGGCGGGCGATACAAGCGGCGGCGTTTACCTCTTTGACCTGGCAACTCAGGCCGCTCGGACCCTGACGGGTCATTCTGCCCGAATCCATTCCCTGATCTTCACAGCCGGGGGCGATGTTCTGATCTCGGGGTCGGACGACCGGACGATCCGGATGTGGCAGGTCTCCACGGGGGCGCTGCAGCGCACGATCACGGTCCGGACCAAATCGCTGGACGCCCTGGCGCTATCTACAGACGGCAGTTTGCTGGCAACCGGCTCGCTGGATGGTACCGCCCAGTTCTGGCGGGTCGCGGACGGCAGCCTGGTCCGCTCGATGCTCGGCGCCGGGCAAAACGTCCTGCACCTGGCATTCTCCGCCGATGAAGCCCAGCCTCTGCTCGCCATCGCCGCCCGCGACAATCGGATCTGGCTGCGGCGCGTGAAGGATGGCAGCCTGGTCACCGCGCTGGAAGGGCATATCAGCGCAGTAAACGATGTCAGTTTCTCGCCAGATGGCAAGCAGCTCATCTCGGGTTCCTATGATGGAACCGTGCGCGTCTGGCGAATCCCGGAGTACACCTCGGTGCAGACCCTGGAGGGTTTTTCCAGCACCGTAGAGAGCATTGCCTTCTCGCCAGATGGGACCAGGCTGGCTGCCGGTTTGTTCGATCATTCTGTCCGGATCTGGAACGCCACAGACGGCGAGCTCTCGCAAACACTTCTCAGCCACACGGAGCCTGTGCGCGGCGTGGCGTTCTCGCCCGATGGCTCGCTCATCGCTTCCGCCTCGGAGGATCACAAAACGATCCTGTGGAACGCGGCGGATGGCAAGGAGCTTCTTTCGGTGGCAGGGCACACCGATAGTGTGCTCGCCCTGGCGTTTTCGCCGGACGGGACCCTGCTGGCGACCGGCTCTGCGGACGATACAGTCCGTCTCACGCAGGTGCCGAAGGGGGGCCGCCATGCCATCATGCGCGGTCACACCGACGATATCCTTAGCGTGGCGTTCTCGCCAGATGGCAGCCAGCTCGCGACGGGCTCCTCCGATCACACGGTGCGATTGTGGCGCGTCGCCGATGGGACACTCTTGAGTACTTTCGAAGGCCATGCGGATGATGTCCTGGCTCTTGCATTCGCGCCGCAACAAGCTTTGCTTGCGTCCGGCTCTGCGGATGGGAATATCGTCCTGTGGGATCTTTCCAACAGGCAGGTGAAGCACATCCTGGGAGGGCACACCAGCGCCGTTCACAGCCTGGTCTTTTCCGGCGACGGGCAGATGCTGTTCTCTGGCTCCTCGGATAATACGGTCCGGCTGTGGCGCGTGTCGAGCGGCTCGTTCCTGCAGTCCGTTAAGTCGACCGGTATCGCCAACAGCATTGCGCTCTCTCCGGACGGCACCGTTCTCGCCGTCGGTTCGGCAGATGGGATCCTGCGGTTGTGGGGGGTGCTGCCGTGAGAGCGGTAGATCTCGATTTTTAACTTGACAGATTAAGTAAGAATTGTAAAATAACGGGCATCATCATCCTATGCCCCCTATAAATCATTGCTCCTGTCTTTGGCGGGGTTCGTAACCACCGCCTGAAGGCCCCGCTTATTCACAAGCAGTCACTGGCGCCCCTCTGGGAACTTCACAGGACAGTGGAACGCACCCCGCGTATCGAGAATGTCGCGCAGGACGGTTCACTGTCCTGCTTTTTTCCCGCTTTACGGGATGTCTTGCACGTCGACCGTTTGGAGTCGAGCACATCAAAACTTATCAGTGAAAAGGAAACGAGCATGTCTTACGTTCACCCCGAATACCTTGTAGAAACCGAATGGGTCGCCGAACATCTGAATGATCCGTACGTTCGCATCATTGAGTCGGATGAGGACCCTTTGTTGTATTCCGTCGGTCATATTCCCGGCGCTGTCCAGGTGGACTGGTTCTCCACGCTGCAACACCCGCTGCGCCGCGACTTTTTAACGAAGGAACAGTTCGAACAGGTTGCCTCCAATCTGGGCATTGCCAACGATACGACCGTGGTGTTCTATGGCGATAAATCCAACTGGTTTGCCTGCTATGCATTGTGGCTTTTCCAGTACTTTGGCCATCAGAATGTCAGGATCATGAATGGCGGACGCGCCAAATGGGAAAAGGAGAACCGCCCGCTCGTGAAGGAGGTCCCTTCTTTTGAGAAGACGACCTACCACGCGACGGATCCGGACAAGTCCATTCGCGCCTTCCGCGATCAGGTACTAAAGCAGAGTACGGAAAAGAAGCCGCTGGTCGATGTCCGCTCGCTGAAGGAATACTCAGGCGAGCTGATCTCGATGCCCAACTACCCGCAGGAAGGCGCGACGCGCGGCGGTCACATCCCCGGCGCTGTCAGCATCCCGTGGGCGCAGGCGGTGAACGAGGCGGACAGCACCTTCAAGTCTCCCGAAGAGCTGCGTGCCTTGTACGAGGGGAAAGGCATCACCCCCGAGGAGGAAGTGATCGCGTACTGCCGGATCGGCGAGCGCTCGTCGCTGACGTGGTTCGTGCTGAAATATCTGCTTGGCTACCCCCGAGTCAAGAACTACGATGGCTCCTGGACCGAATGGGGCAACCTGGTGGACGCCCCGATCGAGAAATAATTTCCTGTAGGGGCACAGCCCTCGCGCGGAAGGCTTCGCAATCGGAGCGTCGCTGTGTCCCTACGAGTAAAAAAATG
>DAITPI010000312.1:0-5609 GCA_036833655.1 Anaerolineales bacterium
GGTTCCAGCCAGTACTGTGTTTCGTCGCTCTCTTCCTCGACCATTTTCATTTTATCGATCATATCGGCTGTTGATTTGGCGCGACAGGCGGCGCGGTAATTTGCTCCAATCGAAGTGCCTGCCCGAATGAGCTGCTTTCCAATTACATCAGACGCGAGCAAGCGAGGCAACTTTCCCACTTCTTTGATAATCGCCACTGCTAGCTTCATTCCGGAGGACAGCAATCGTCCACCAGCATCGTTCCCTGGGTGTCGAGCTTCAGGCGGCCGCCATATGCTTGCAGCAGGTTGTCTGTATGCAGCACATTTTGTGGCTCGCCGAAGGCGATCATGCTGTGGTTGAGCAGCATGATCCGATCGAAGTGGCGGGCAGCCTGGTCGAGGTCATGGGTCGCTACCATGACTGTGACCTGCTGGTCGCGCAGGGTATCGAGCAGGTTTAGCAAGCCTTCCTGCGAAGGTGTATCCAACCCGCTCAATGGCTCGTCCATCAGCATCAGCTCGGCTTCCTGGGCGAGGGCGCGCGCGATGAACATGCGCTGCTGCTGCCCGCCGGAGAGCTGACCGATCTGGCGCGTTGCCAGGTCCGAGAGCTCGACCGTTTCCAGCGCGTGATGGACGTATTCCCAGTCCCGCTTGTGGGGCCAGTTGAGCGGACCGAGCTTTGCCGAGCGCCCCATCATGACCACATCCGCTACGCTCACCGGGAAGTTCCAATCCACCTGGCTGCGTTGTGGAATGTAGGCAATGCAAATGTGCTCGCGCGGGCGCGAGCCGAAGATATCCACTTTGCCGCTGTTTGGCTGCAGCACACCAGCGACGACTTTGAACAGCGTGCTCTTCCCTGCGCCGTTCGGCCCCACGACCGCAATGCGCTCTCCCTCGTGCAAATGGAATGTGATGTCATCCAGCGCAACACGGCCGTTGTAACGTACCGTGATGTGCTGCACATCGAGAATGGGTTTGTTTGGTTCGTGGTGGGTATGAGGGTACATGCGCTTTGCCTGAGCACAGACTATTTGAGAGCTTCCACAATGCTTGTCACATTGGATTTCATCAGATCGATATATGTTCCGGCCGGTGGACCATCGGTCAGCGATTCGAGATGTAGATCGGTGACGACCTTCACACCCGTCTCCGCCGCGATCTGCTGCGCCAGAGCCGGGCTATCCGAGGCATCCAGGAAAATCGCAGGGGCTTTCGATTGCTTGATCTGATCGATCAGGCCCGCCATTTGCTGGGCGGAGGGTGAGGCGTCTGAGCTGAAGCTTTCCATGATCGTCCCCACGATTGTAAAGCCATAGCGCTCTGCGAAATACCCAAGGGCTTCATGGTCCGTGACGAGCACCCGGCGTCCCGGAGGGATTTGCCCGACCTGCGTCTTGATCCAGGCGTCCAGCTCCTGGAGCCGCACGGTATAGGCACTCGCATTGGACTGATAGGTTTGCGCCCCGTCCGGGTCGAAATGAGTCAATCCCTCGCGGATGTTCTCGACGTAGGCAACGACGTTATTGGGATCGAGCCAAAGATGCGGATCCACCCCGTGCTCGGCGTCCGGGTCCGTTCTCAGACGTAAGCCTGCGGAGGCTTCGATGAGTGTTCTCTGCCCGTCCGCGTTCTCGAGGAGCGGTTCCAGGAAGTGTTCATAGTCGGCGCCATTGACGATGAGCAGCTTTGCCTGGCTGATCTTTGCGGTATCCTGCGGCGTCGGCTGGTAAGAATGCGGGTCCACGCCGATGGGCAGCAGCGGTTCGACAACGAGCCGGTCCCCGGAGACATTCCGCGTAATGTCCGCCAGGATGGTGGAGGTGGTCAATAGATCAGCAGTTGCTCCGCCCTGAGTCGACGAGGAAGGCGCCCCATTACAGGAAAGAAGCGCGCTGGCAAGAACGAGAATCCAGATTGCCCGCCAGGCCAGGCGTCTCATGATGTTCAGCTTTGCCAGCGCAGCGTGTGATAGACCGCCGAGGCGATCATCAGAAACCCGATCACGACGGCTGTGATTTTTGGGATGGGCAGCCGGCGCGTTTCTTCTTTATGCAGTTGATCGGCATTCAGCTTTGCTCCCACGGCGGCCGTCGCCGGGATGGCGGCACAAATGATACACATGGTTGCTCCTCATTCACTTTCCAGGTCGTTGCTCTCACCGGGCAGGAATTCCTTCTTGAGCAGGAAATATGCGCCCGTAAAGTGATCGTCAATACTGCCCACCAGCAATGCTCTCCGGCTGGGCAGCATGCTCACCACCTCCCAGCCCGTCAGACCGTGCTCTTCCAGGGCGGGAAGGTCGAACCCTTTGCCCAGCGGGTCATCGCCCATCAGCGCTCCGGATGGGAGGTAGACCATTTTGTACCGGAAAACCTTACCGCCAATTTGCAGGCGCTTCCGGGCAGCGGCGATCCGGTCACGGTGCTCGCGCTCGCGTTCGGCTTCGATCTCCGCCCGCATTTTTGCCAGCTCAGGTGAGTCGAAGATCTCCTGCGCCGACTCACGCATGGAGTCGTCATCGCTCATCATCGCGCTGAGCAGAAACTCATAACCACGCCGGTCGCCAAGGAGAATAAGACCCTCCGCCGCATCGAGCTGAGTCAGCCATTCCTCGTCTTCCGTCATCAGCTCATAGAGAGTGTCAACGTCGCGCATTCGGATCAGTTCATTGATCTGGGAAGCCATATTTCCTCCGGAGACAGTCTGGCGAGAATTGTATCATCCGGAGCCGGGAAATTTGGTGCAACAAACCGTAATCCAATAGAAACCATGCAGTGCAGGAATATAGGGTATGATTTGAACATTCATCGGCTGTCCATCAATGTTTAGACGACTTGCGAGCCAATTCCTTGTTGATCTGGGGGAAATGGAGGGTGATTATCGTGCCTTCTATCTCAAAGATGACATTACCCAGGGAATCCTTTACATCTGCATTGCCATCCTCGGTGTGCTGAGCATGGTGCGGCTGGACGCCTTGTTTTTCAGAGAGCGGTCCGATCTGCTTGCCGGACTCCTGCTCTATCGCGGCGCCTTTGTCCTTGTCTCGATACTCGTGATTACTGCACTCTGGAAGACAAAACGGGTCGGAGTCTACGATCGCATCATCCTGGGATGGCTGGCGTTGGCGGTCCTGTTCCTGCTCTTGTTCAACTTCACCAGACCGCCCAATTTTGTGAACACGATCTTCGATGTCATTATTACATTTGCGATCTACATCTTTTCACCGCTCAGGATTCTTTATAGCATCCTGCTCGCCGTGGCCTTCTCGACCGGCACACTTTACATCGATCATGTCTACAGAGCCGGGGTCGAGGCTGCCAGCCTGAATACAGTGATCACTGCGCAACTCATCGCTCATGCCCTGGGGTTCGTGGCAGCTTTGCAGATCCAATCCTACCGCCGGAAATCCTTCCGGGCTTACCTGCAGGAGAAGGATGCCAAAGAACAGGTGGCATATCTTGCCAATATCGATCCCTTGACCAAAAGCCTGACCCGGCGCCAGTTCTTTAGCATGGCGGAGAGCGAGTTCCTGCGCTCCCTGCGCTACCACCGCCAGTTGTCCATGCTGGTGCTGGATGCCGATCGCTTCAAGAACATCAACGACACATACGGACATTACGCCGGCGATCTTGTGCTCCGCAGTCTTTCGCTGGTGGTGCTGGAACAGAAGCGGGCGCCCGATACACTGGGCCGTCTGGGGGGCGAGGAGTTTGGCTTACTGCTACCGGAGACCAATCTGAATCAGGCAAAGATTGTCGCCGAGCGCATCCAAAAAACATGGGAACAGATGTCCTCCACTGTGGATGGGCATGTGATCCGTTCTACGGTCAGTATCGGTGTGGCGGAGGCGGGACCAGCGGATAAGTCCTTTGAGGATGTGCTCCGGCGAGCGGACCGGATGATGTATAAAGCCAAGGAGTCCGGGCGAAACCGGGTCGTGGCAGAGTAAAAGCGCCTCATCCTGAAAAGGGATGAGGCGCTTTTGCCTCCTGTTATGGTTCGGTCGGATATCCGCTGGCACGCCACTCGTTGAGTCCCCCTGCCATGCTGGTCACCTGCTGGAAGCCTGCGTTGAGCAGGATATCGCGCCCCTGCTGGGAGCGGTTGCCCGAGCGGCAGACCACCACAACCTGGCGGTCGCGCGGGACCTCGCTCAGGCGCGCTGGCAGCTGATCCAGTGGGATCAGCGTGGTGTTGGGCGCGTGGAACTCGTTCCACTCCTCCTGGGTGCGGACATCCACGACGAACGCTCCATTCTGGTACATGCTATAGGCTTCGCTGACACTGATGGTGGCTGGCAGGCTGCTGGTGTTTGTGCCGGCGTTCCTCCCGCCGAATTGCAGGATCAGGAAGACGACCAGTGCGACAATGAGCAGCACAAGGATCTGTGTGCCCGGCCTGCGAAACGCGGAGGTGAAGATGCTCCCCCGCGGACGGTCCTGATAGTTGCGGCGATAGCGCCGGCGTTCTCGGTTTCTTCTGTACATGGTTGCCTCAGCGAAATTGTGGGATGGAGGGTGCATCGCTCCCAGAGTCTAGCGAAAATTGAACTCCTCGTAATGGATCTGACTCGGCGGTGTGCCCAGCTCCAGGAACTTTCTCTCGAATGCCTGGATCATCGGCAGGGGTCCGCACATATACACGTGATGTTCCTTCAAGTCTCCGCGGACGTTCTGGAGGATGTGCTCCATAGTCAACGAGCCTTCTACCGCCGAGAAACGGACATGGGTCCTAAGACGCGGATTCTTCTCTACTGCAGCTTTGACCTCGTCCAGAAACAACGCCTCCTCTGGATGGCGTACCGTGTAGAAAAAGTCAATGTCGTGGACAAGCTTCCCATCCATATCGCGCAGGAAGGACAGAAAAGGCGTGAGGCCAATGCCGCCTGCCAGCCAGATCTGCTTTTGCCCTCCGGTCTTATAGTCGAACATGCCATGGGCGCCCTCGATTACTGCATCCATGCCTGGCTTCAGATGATGGAATAAATAGCGGGTGAAGTCGCCGCTGGCTTTGATGCTCAGGCGCAGGACGTCCTCATGCGGCGCGCTGGAAATGGTGAACGGGTGGGACTCGTTCAAGATCTGGTCCTGAGGAAAATGAACGAACAGGAATTGCCCGGCGCGCTGCTTCTGGATTGGGCGTTGCTTCGCGCGCAGGGTCACTTCTGTGGTGGACGCGTTCGGGTGTTTGACTGCCTCGACCTGGTAGGGAACATACTTCTTGAAGAATCTTCCAAAGATTTCCGTATACAGATACGACACCGCCCCCAGGATGAAAAACATCTGTACCCAGGTAATCGCAACCAGCGCGTCGAGCGCCTTGACGGTCAACGAGTGGATGAAGCCCAGGATGAAGAAGATGCCGATGAAGCGGTGCAGTCTCTTCCAGCCGTCATACGTTCCACCCGTTAGCACTTTACTCAGGAATGGCACGCGCGGCGCCAGGGTGACCAGCACGATCGAGACAATGCCCAGAAAAGCAACGATCGCCAGATAGTTCCCGATGCGCATGTCGTTGATCGAGATGGGCACCGTCAGCAGATGGACGAACAGGATCAGGAATGCAGTCGTGGACGTGCGGCGATGGGTTCATGGGCGGACTCAGGTGCGCTTCAGACGGATG
>DAITPI010000313.1:0-5605 GCA_036833655.1 Anaerolineales bacterium
CACAGGCAAAACGCACGCTCGACGATCTCACCACACCCGCCGCGATAGCGGAAGCAAAGCAGGCGGTGGCGGATGCGCAAGTGGATATCTACAACGCCAAGCAGGATCTGGAATATCTGGTCAGCTCGGATGTCTATTACTGGGAGAACCAGGTCGCGAAGGCGCAGGAGACACTTAACACAGCGCAGGCGGAGGCGGGCGCAAACCCGAGCGCCGAGCAAAAAAAGAAGATCGACGATGCCACGACCGCTCTAGGCCGCGCCCAGAACAACCTCGAGGCTGCGCAGCTCAAGTACATCAATGAATACGTCCCTGCCACCTTCAGCTATACCGTGACCGACGAAGAGACAGGCAAAACTCACGTTGAGGCGGTGGCGCCATCGCAGGCAGAGGTTGCGGCGGCGCGTGCCACCTACGAGCTCGCCATCGAAAAGCAAAAGGAAGCACAGGCTTATCTTGACATGCTCAACGGCCAGGCGCTACCGCAGGATGTGCCGGGCAGCAGCCTGACGTCGCTGGTCGAAGCGCAGACCGCCCTGCAGACTGCCGAAAAGAATCTGAAAGCTACCCAGCTCATCTCCCCGATCGGCGGCACGGTAACCGATGTGACAGCCAGCGTTGGCGACCAGGTGAGCGCCTCTTCAGTTATTTCTGTGGCGGATCTGAGCCAACCCTACACCATCGACGCTTACTTTGACGCCGAAGATTGGTCCAAAGTACAGGAGGGATACGAGGCGGAGGTTGTCTTCGATATTTTGCCGGACGACACGTTTACCGGTACAGTGACCCTGGTCTACCCGGAGCTGGATACCTCCTCGAATTCCTCGCTCGTCCATGCCATTGTCAGGCTGAATGACACCCTGGACACCGATCTGCCCAGCGGCACCTCCGCCTCCGTGGATGTGATCGGCGGGAAGGCGGAAAACGCCGTGCTCGTCCCGGTGGAAGCACTGCACCAGATTGACGACGGACGCTATACAGTCTTTGTCATGGACAACGGCTCACCGCGCTTGCGAGTCGTAGAGGTTGGCCTGCAAGACATCACCTATGCCGAGATCAAATCTGGCATCGATGCGGGTGAGGTCGTGACCACCGGCATCGTGGAGACGCAATCATGAACGAGAAAACGATCATCGAGACGATCGACCTGACGAAGTTCTATGGCATGGGCGATGCCACGGTGGCTGCCCTGGATGGCGTCAGCCTGCAGATCCAGTCCGGTGAGTTCGTCGCCATCATGGGACCTTCCGGCTCGGGCAAGAGCACGCTGATGCACATCCTCGGCTGCCTGTCGCGCCCGACATCGGGACGCTACATCCTGGACGGACAGGATATTAGCGACCTGAGCAAGCAGGAGCTGGCGCTCATCCGCAACCAGAAACTCGGGTTTATTTTCCAGGCGTACAACCTGTTACCCCGCACCGATGCCGTGCGCAACGTCATGATGCCGTTGCTCTATGACCACAACCATCACCTGAGTGACGAAGACGGCAAACAGAAGGCGCTCAACATGCTAGAACTCGTCGGTCTGGCGGACCGGGTCCATCATCAACCGCAGGAGCTCTCGGGCGGACAGCAACAGCGTGTGGCGATCGCCCGGGCGTTGATCAACGATCCGGTCCTGATCATCGCCGACGAGCCGACCGGCAACCTCGACAGCCACTCGGGGCGCGAGATCCTGAATCTCCTGCGCACCTTGCACCAGCGAGGCGTGACCATTGTGATGGTCACACACGATCCCATCACGGCGGAATACACCCAGCGCGTGATCCACCTGGCGGACGGGAAGATCGACCGGGTCAAACACAATGGAATAAAGGAATCGACGACTCCAGTTGTCGGCAAAAGTCTGGAGACTTTCGACTCCGATAAGGCGAGGACATTATGAGACTCTCCGAAGTCATTCGCATTGCCTGGGACGCCATCGTCAAGAATAAAGTGCGTTCCTTCCTGACGACATTGGGCATCATCATCGGTGTCTCGGCGGTCATTATCATGGTCGCCATTAGCGCCGGGACGGAAGCCACCATCTCGGAGCAGATCACCAGCCTGGGCTCGAACCTGCTCTTTGTCCAATCCAGCTTCGCCCGCGGCGGACCTCCAGGCATGGGAGGCAACGCGGGCGGGCTGGTCTTCGACGACGCGGCTGCCATCGCCGAGGGCGTCCCCGGGGTCAAAGCGGTGATCGTGGAGCAGCAAGCCTCAGAGACGATCAAATACAACGGCACCACGCTCGAGGATGTCACCATCCTGGGCAGCACCTCGGAGCTTCCCTCCGTACGCGATATGGACGTGGGAGATGGGCGCTATTTCAACGACACCGATGTAAGCCGCAAACAAAAAGTCGCCGTGCTGGGCTCCACTCTTGCCGCCGAATTGTTTGGCGATGCCAATCCCATCGGGCAGGTGGTCACGGTCGGCACCACGAAACTGACGGTAATCGGCGTCCTGGCGGCAAAGGGCACCGTTGGCGATGTGGACTACGACTCGCGGCTTTACACGCCGATCACGGTTGTGTTCCAGAAGTTCACGCCCTCGATGTTCGCCCGCATCATGGGCGATAGCGTCCGGATGCTTTATGTGGAAGTGGAAGACGGAGCGGACTTGAGCGAGGTCACCACCCAGATCGAGATCCTGCTTGCAAAGCGCCACGACGTGACCCTCGACTCGCTGGACTTCACCGTCACGTCCCAGCAGGACATCATCACCACGCGTGAATCGACGACGGCCGCGTTCCGGTCCCTGCTGGCCTGGGTCGCGGGCGTCTCCCTCATCGTGGGCGGCATCGGCATCATGAACATCATGCTGGTCAGCGTCACCGAGCGGACGCGCGAGATCGGCATCCGCCAGGCGATCGGCGCCACGCCAGCGGACATCCGCATGCAGTTCCTGGCGGAGGCTTTGCTGCTCAGCATCCTGGGCGGGGTGATCGGCATGGGCGTCGGCGTCGGCGGCTCGGTCTTGTTCGGTACCCTGAGCGATATGCGGACCGTGATCGTTCCCAGCTCGATCCTGCTGGCGTTCTTCTCGGCTGCCAGCGTGGGCGCCTTCTTCGGGTTCTATCCCGCCAACAAAGCTGCCCAGCTCGATCCGATCGAAGCACTTCGTTACGAATGAACGAGAGGCAATCCTGATGAATAAAATCACGTTCCCGATTGGTTTGATACTTACCCTGGTTCTGACTGCCTGCAGCAGTGCAGGGAATACATCCAGCACCGCTCCCAACGGCGCCAGCCAAACAGCGTCTGGTGAGCTGTCACAACCCATGCAGATCGCCATCGGCACGATCAAGCTGGATGGGACTGGCAATGCCATAACAAAAGAACAGGCCGCCGAGCTGCTTCCGCTCTGGGAGACCCTGCAAGTGCTGGAAAACAGCGACACGGCTGCCAGCGAGGAAAAGGAAGCGTTGCTCAGCCAGATCCAGGAGACGATGACCGGCGACCAGCTGCAGGCGATCACCGCCCTGAGCCTCACCCGCCAGGATATGTTTGCCCTGATGCAATCCCAGGGCGGGCTCACGTCCGGTGGAAGCCAGAATAGCAACGGGCAAAGCTCCAGCTCCTCCAGCAACAGCGGTAGAGCTTTCAACCCGGGCGGAGACTTCCCCGGCGGCGCTCCTCCGGACGGCAACTTCCCGGGCGGCACGCGCAGCTCCCAGAGCTCATCGAGCACGCAATCCACAGGTTCCACCCAGAATAGCAGCCAGCAGATGGTCAACGACCCGAACCGCATCCCCACACCCCTGGTCCAGGCGATCATAGAATATCTCAAAGCAAAAGCCGGCGCGTAAGCAGCCAGCCGTGGTACTTGGTATACTGAGAAAAAGAGAGAAAGCCATGTCGAAAACAATCATGGTCGTGGACGATGAAAAACGGTTGGTCTCCCTGGTTGAGAGTTATCTCACGCAGGAAGGTTACCGCGTCGTGACAGCTCACAACGGCAAGGAGGCCCTGACCGTTGCACGCCACGAAAAGCCCGATCTCATTGTTCTCGACGTGATGATGCCGGAGATGGACGGCTACGAGTTCATGCGCAAGCACCGCGCCGAGAACAACACGCCGATCATCCTGCTCACCGCCCGGGTGGACGATGATGAGAAAGTGATCGGCCTCGAGATCGGCGCGGATGACTACATCACCAAGCCGTTCCGCCCGCGCGAGCTGGTCGCACGCGTCCGGGCGGTGTTGCGCCGCCTCGGGGATTCCCAGCCCCAGGCAAAGCTCCTGAAGGCGGCGGATATCGTTTTGGACCGCGACAGCCGCACCGTACAGGTCGCAGAGCAGTTCGTGGACCTGACTCCCTCTGAGTTCGACATCCTAACAGCCTTGATGACCTCGCCCGGGAGGGTCTACTCCCGGCTGGACTTGCTGGACATCATCCAGGGTGTGCGCTATGAAGGTTATGAGCGTACCATCGATACGCACATCAAAAACCTGCGCGGCAAGATCGAACCGGAGCCGCGCGAGCCGCAATACATCGAAACCGTGTACGGAGTTGGTTATCGTTTCAAGAGAGATTCATCCTGATGCGATCCATCACCTGGAAGCTCATCCTGGCATTTCTGGCGATCAGCCTGCTCAGCGTGGCGCTGATCGTCCTGTTTGCACGCTATACCACCGACCAGGAATTCCGGCGGTTTACGGAGACCAACAATCGCTCCACCGTCATGGAAACGCTGGAAGATTACTACCTCGTAAATGGATCGTGGAAAGGCATCGAGCGAGCAGAGCTCTTCACGCGCTACCCGGCTCCCGACCAGAACCGGCCTCCCGAGCGCTATAACCCTCTAACCGTCACCGATCAAAATGGGAAAGTGATCCGCGCCGGCTCCGACCATCGCCTGGGCGATACGGTGCCGCCCGAGCAGATCGCGGGTGGTACGCCCATTCAGGTGGACGGACAGACGGTCGGGTACCTGATCTTTGCGCCGCCGCCCTTCGAGGCCGACTCGCCCGAGCGGGACTTCCTCAACCGCACCACGCAATTCCTGGTCTACAGCGCCCTCGCCGCTTCCGGGATCGCCCTGCTGCTGGGCATCCTGCTCTCACGCACGCTGACCTCGCCCATCCGCGAGCTTACGCGCGCTACGCACGCCGTCTCAGAAGGGGATCTCTCGCAGCAGGTGCCGGTGCGCTCCAACGATGAGCTGGGGGAGCTGGCGCAGGCGTTCAACAAAATGAGCAATGAGCTTTCGCGCTCCGTGAACGCCCGCAAGCAGATGACCGCCGATATTGCCCACGAGCTGCGCACCCCGCTGAGCCTGATCCTGGGTCACGCCGAAGCGGTGCATGACGGCGTGCTGCCGCCCACCCGGGAAAACTTCGAGATCATCCGTGAAGAGGCAGCCCGCCTGGAACATCTCATCAACGATCTGCGCATCCTGTCCCTCGCGGATGCAGGCGAGCTCTCGATCACCCCCCAGACGGTCGAGCCCGATCGATTGCTGCAGGAAGTGGCAGCGCTGTACCAGTATCAGGTCCAGCGCAAGAACATTACCCTGCAGATGGACATCGCTTCGCCCCTTTCCAGCATCGACGTGGACCCGGGGCGGATCACACAGGTCCTCACCAACATCCTGGATAACGCCCTGCGCCACAGCCGC
>DAITPI010000314.1:0-5603 GCA_036833655.1 Anaerolineales bacterium
AAGCCAAAGATGGACAGCAGGTCGCGCGAGGAGCCTCCGTAGGCACGCCCGGGCAACGAGGCCCACCACTCCTTGATCTGGCCGCTGACCGGCGAAAACGTTCCAAAGACGAGCTTGCTCCAGGCCATGTACATGCCCAAAGCGCCCAGGACGATCCCAAAGTACAGGGCGCCTTCGCGAAGCCAGGTCCGCCAGCGAGCTCGGAATTCGTCCAGCGATCCTTCGCGCGGATCGGAAAGAGCCTGACCGGTCCGCAAGCCAAGCAACATGAACCGGCTCGCGCCAAAGAACAGGAGCGTCAGACCCATATCAATCAGGACGATCAGGCGCGAGAACGAGCCTTCCACGAGTCCCAGGCGGAGGCTCGCCAACATCAGTAACCCTGTGAGTACAGGACTCAGGACCGTGAACAGGGCCAAGTGCTTGATTAATTTCCCGGCCCGGAACAGTGTCCGACGCTGGTACAAGCCCAGCAGGAACGCGATCGTGATTTTGACCAGCAGGCCCAGGGGAATCATGAATAAAGCCACATCGACGTCGTCATAATAGCCTGAGATTCCCACGCGAAGGATAAAAGCAAGGAGCGTCGCGATGACAGTCAAGGCAATATCGAGCGGAAGGAGATAGCGCAGCGGGCTGCCCCGCAGGACGATCCACAGCCCGGCGATGCCCGCCAGAAAAACAAGGTCCAGCCGGCTGAACATGGCAAGCGTCGCGATCACAGCCAGGACAGCGATCTGCTTTGTGGAGACCGTCTTCGTCCGCCAGGCGATCTCCAGCTCATACAGCTTATAGACCAGCAGTACGACAAAGAACGCCGCAATCCCTGATTCCAGCCCATTCTGGTAGAGGATCGTCAGCACATCGTGGCTGAACACCCAGAACAAAGCGGCAATCGCGCCGATCGCCGGCATGAAGATCCTGCCTACCAACCGGTAAAGCAGAATGGCAGTCGCAACCGAAAGCCCGCTCATCACCAGCAGGAGAACCCGCAGGGGCAGGATCAGGTCAAAGCGAGCCAGCGCAAAGATTGGGATGCAGACCAGCATCCACAGGGGGTGATACCCATTTGTGAGGTTGATCCCGTCGAACGTGCTGCCATGACCCTCGCCTATGTTTTGCGCCACCTTGAAATAATAGTAAGCATCGTCGCGCGTGAACCAGCGCCAGGAGAGATTCTGCGGATCCGAAAGAGCCGCATACAGGCTGATGGACATGACTACAATAGCTAGAATTGTCTCAAACCAGGGGAAACGTTTCATCAATGGATTTCCAAAGTGATCTTGCCGAAGTTCTCATTTCTCCACAGCCGTTCCTGGGCGCGAGCGGCGTCTTCCAGTGGATAAGTGCTGTCGATCACTGGCTCGAGGCTACCGGCAACGATTAGGTCCATCACCTCGCGAAAATCGGCGAGAGTGCTCATGGTCGAGCCGATGATGCTCAAGTGCCTGGCAAACAGATAGCGATTGTCGATCTCGAACCGCGGACCGCCGCTGTTGCCTACCGTGAGAAGTCGTCCGCCTTTCCGCAGGGTGCGAAGGCTCTGCATAAAGGTTGTGCCCACGTTGTCCACCACCACGTCCACGCCGCGCTTGTCGGTCGCCAGGAAGACCGCGCGGGACCAGTCCTCTTCCTTCGAGCGGTCGATCAGGATGTCCGCGCCGAGCGACTCGGCCATCTCGAGCTTACGCTTCTCGGAGCCGACCACCACCACCTGCGCATCCATCAGCCTGGCGATCTGGATGCTGGCGGTGTTGACCCCACCCCCGGCACCGACGATCAGGACCGTCTCTCCCATTAATAGATTTCCCCGCTTGACAAGTGAGTGCCAGGCTGTCTGGTAAACCAGCGCTGCGGCTGCTGCCCGATGGAAATCGAAATCCTCAGGAAGCCGGTAGAGCTGTCGCACGGGCATGGATACATACTCCGCATACGTGCCGCGTACCGTCTCGCCGAGCAAATGCCAGTTCAGACACATATTGTCCTTGCCAGCCAGGCAGAACTCGCACTGTCCGCATCCGAGATTGGCGTTGATCACGACGTGATCCCCAATCTCCAGATCTCCCCTCTCTATGGTACTCGTCCCCTCGCCGAATGCAACCACCTCTCCAGCCCCATCTGCCCCATTGATATGCGGCAGCTCCAGCTGGATGCCGGGCCAGCCATTACGGACCATTACATCCATGCGGTTGAGCGCGGCGGCATGCAAACGGACCAGCGCCTCGCCCGGCTTCGGCTCTGGCGTGGGGAAATCGGTATACTCCAGCACTTCCGGGCCGCCGTGCCGGCGAAAGAGGACGGCTTTCATGCGGATGATTCTAACTGATTAGGGAGATTTGTGTCTTTCGATATTCGGCGGCAAACCACATCCGAATACCGCTGAACAGGTGATTCTCAGGGAGGCAGAATATAGTATTCAAACAGGATCTCGCTGGGTCTCGGCGTGCGATAGACCAAACCGCTCCTGCCGCCAGGATATCGCTGGCGGACTTCTGCCAGCAAGGCCTGATCCTCGGGGATGGCAAAGAATGCCACTTTTTGATCCGGCGCTAATGCCAGCGTCTGCAAATTGCCAGCCCCAAGATCAATGAGCTGGTTGTGTGGCACGAGATATGACAGGGTTGGAATACCGGTATTGACGCGCGGCTCCCCGAGAACGAATATCTGGTAATCGGGCCCCAGCGTCCTTGCCATCAACCCGACCTCCATGGCGTATTCGCTGTTTGCATCCTGAAAGTACAAATTATCTCTGTATTCGAACATGTAGAACCTTGTATTTTGAAACGTGATGATCGCGGCAACAAGGAAGAAGACAGGGATAAAAACGCGCTCCGGCAGCAGCCGAAATTTCTGCAGATATTCGGCGATCTTGTACATGCCAAGCGCCATGAACAGGGCCACGGGCGGAGAGGTCATCAGCAGGCGCGTATTGGCGGGCGGATTCATGGTCAGGATCCCGCCGAAGAGAATGACCGACCAGAACCATGCCAGGACCATAAAATGCTGCGGCCGCAATAAAGTTGCCAGTGCATATGCCATGCCAGCCAGGAAAAGAATACTGCCCAGGATCGTGAGGTAGGGGTAGGGAGAGCCAAAGAAATTGCCAACCGCCGGCGTGGCAATAAAGACCATCACTGTGCGAGAGAGCTGATCGAAGAGGATCTGTGCAATGCTCTTGCCGGTCTCGGCAGCGTGTCGAGGCAGCCAGCCATTCAGAAAAATACCCTCCTGACCCAGGCGACCGATAAACACCACGGGGTGCCGCGCGAAAAAAGCTGCCTGGGGCGCTGCGCTCACGACCGCCGCGACGAGGAATGCCAGCAGGTGCTTCCAGTGTAAGCGCAGGTAACTCTTCTTCCGGATCACGAAAAAGAACAGGATGCCGACCGCGAGGATCAAGACCAGCCGCGTGCCCACATATGTATAGATGGCGAGGCCCGCGATGGCGCCCGCCGTGTAGTACCACCTCGCATCCTCTCTTCGGAACGCTCCGGCAAGCAGCCAGACCAACATGGACGAGACCAGGCTATCCATGATGTTGTTGACGCCGATGCGGCTGAAGTGCAGGTTGTAGGGCAATGTCGCCAGAAAAGCAGCCGCCATCAGGGCAACGGTTGGATTAAAGAGCTCTCGCGCCGCCAGGTACAGGAACAGGATGGCGAGCGCTCCTGCCAGCGCGCTGGGGAACCGCACCGCCGCGATCGTATCGCCAAAGGTGAATAGGCTAATCGCCGTCGGGATGAAAGACCAGTTCGGCTGGCTCGACCAGCCCGTATCAAAGAAATTCGTGACCTCGCCCGAGATGATTCGCCTCGCTTCCTTGCCTACCGAGGCTTCATCTCCGGACCACGGGTAGGGATGGTTGCTGAGATCGATCGTCCGCAGGGTGAACGCCAGGACGAGGATACTTGCCAGGAGCAAGAGCTCGGTGCGATGAGCCTTAAGCCTCTCCCGGAGAAGATGCGCTTTCGCCGGTGGCAGAGCTCCTCTCCAGGCTACCGCCAAGCCCAGGATCACGCTGCAGACCCAGGTCACGGCTGCGAGCCGGTCGGTCTCCGCCGAGACAAAGTTATCCGCAACATAAGCGGTGGAGACGAGCAACAGACTGAAGACGATCGCCCAAAGTAGGGCGGGAATAACAAAGGGCTCCAGAATGTCGAGCTCTTCCGTGCTAAACGGACGGTTCTCCAGGAGGCGAATGCTACCGATAAAGCCAGCCATCGCCAGGACCAGGCAGATTGCCCCTGCCGTCCAGGCCTGGGCACGCAGTTGAACGATCCCTGCCAGGATGAAGAAGATGGAGGCAATGGGGAGTGCTGCTTTAAGGTACAACGCCGGCCGGGACATGGAACACCTGTCGGGACAAACGTGTTATTTCAACCCGAGCTCACCTCGCGAGATCACCAGGCGCTGGATCTCGCTGGTCCCTTCATAGATCTCGGTGATCTTCGCGTCTCGGAAGTAGCGCTCGAGGGGAAGCTCCTTGCTGTAGCCCATGCCCCCGTGGATCTGCACAGCCTGGTGCGTAACGAACATAGCAGTCTCGGAAGCAAACAACTTTGCCATGGATGCCTCCAGCGAGTAACGGCTGCCGTCCTGCTTGGATCTCTCTTTCGCCATGGCAGCATTGTAGATCAACAGACGGGAGGCCTCGATGCGCGTCTTCATATCGGCGATCTTGAACCCCGTCCCCTGGAATGCGCCGATCGGCTGACCGAACGCCTCTCTCGCCACCGCGTACTGGCGCGCGGCTTCGTAGGCTGCTTCCGCGATCCCAAGCGCCTGCGTCGCAATCCCGATGCGGCCCGCGTCGAGGACGGTCATCGCGATCTTGAAGCCATCCCCCTCTGCGCCAAGCCGGTTCGCGGCAGGCACATAGCAATTTTCAAAAATCAGCTCACTCGTGGCGGAGGCACGGATGCCCAGCTTGGGCTCCTTCTTGCCGCGCGTCAGGCCAGGGGTGCCCGCTTCCACCAGGAAAGCGCTGATACCTCTTTGCTTTTTCTGCGGGTCTGTCATCATAAAAACGACATAGTAATCGGCAACAGGACCACTCGTCACCCAGGACTTGCGTCCATTCAGGATGTACGAGTCGCCATCGGGCGTGGCGCGGCTTCTCATGGTGCCCGCGTCGGATCCACTTTGCGGCTCCGTCAGCGAATACGCGCCGATCGCTTTTCCGGAGGCGATGGGCGTGACGAATTTCTGCTTCTGCTCGTCCGTGCCATACTTCATAATGCCATGGCAATACAGGGAGTTATTCACGGACATAATCACCCCGTGGGAGGCGTCTGCCTTGCAGATCTCCTCCAGCGCCAGCACATAAGCGAGGGCATCCATGCCCGCGCCGCCATACTCCTCCGGGATCTCGATGCCCATGAAGCCCATTTCACCCATCTTTTTGATGGTTGCATGCGGGAACTCGCCGCTCTCGTCGAATTCTGCGGCAATCGGGACAATCTCGTTCTGCGCAAAATCGCGAGCAGCGTCGCGGATCATTTTATGCTCTTCACTGAGGGAAAACATGGCAAGATCTGGCATCACTCCTCCGACGTACACGTAATGTTTTTGATTATACCTTTGCCACACGGCAAATCGCGTTG
>DAITPI010000315.1:0-5600 GCA_036833655.1 Anaerolineales bacterium
CAGGCGTAGGCGGGGTCGCCGTGTTCATTAGCAACGCCAGGCGGAACGGTCAATCCGTGGGCAAAGTGACCGTTGCCAGCATGTTGTATTTGTTTTTGGATTACCTGGCTTTCCTCTTCGTGCTTGCCCTTGGTCTCATTGTCCTCTTTCGCCGGAACGATCTCGATCCGACAGAGATTGCCGCTTCCAGCGTCATGCTTGCCATTGCGGCCGGGCTGGGCTCGCTGCTCTACCTTGGCTCCCGTTCGGCAGAAGCCCTGGGCAACGTGCTCGCCAGAATGGCACACCTGGTCAACCGGATCTTGCAGCCGGTGCTTCACCGCGATTACCTGAGTGAGGCACGCGCCCATGAGTTTGCGCACGACATGGCGAACGATTTGAAGGCTTTGCCAGAGAGAGTTCACACGCTCAGCCTGCCCCTGCTCTATTCTCTGGCAAGCAAGACGCTGTTGATGTGTGTGCTGTTCTCTCTCTTTATAGCATTCAAAGTACCTTTCTCCATCGGGACGATCATTGGCGGCTTCGCCATCTCCTATCTCTTCCTCATCGTGTCACCTACGCCGGCGGGCGTGGGCATTGTCGAAGGGATCATGCCGCTGGCGCTTTCTTCCCTGCGCGTGCCCTGGAGCGAGGCGGTGATCATTACCCTTGCCTATCGAGGCATTACTTTCTGGCTGCCGCTCGGCGTGGGCGCATTCGCTCTGCGTATCTTACAAAGAGAAAAATAAGTTCTCATGCCACTGGTCTCTCTTTTGGATTTCTGGAAACGTGACCCCGAGACGGCCCCCAACCTGGTCGCCTGGCAGACGCTGCCCGCGCGTCTCGCACAGACTCATCCTTTCCCGGAGGATCTGCCGGCTCCTCTCAAACAGACGCTCATTGCAGCCGGGATCCATGCCCTCTACTCCCACCAGCTCGAAGCCTGGACTCATGCTCGCCGCGGAGACAATGTGATCCTTGCTACCGGCACTGCCAGTGGCAAGACCTTTGCGTATCATCTGCCTGTCCTCGCATCTCTGCTACCAGACCCGAACGGGCGCGCCCTTTACCTGTTCCCCACCAAAGCTCTTGCCCAGGACCAGCTCTCCAATCTCCAATCTTTAATCTCCAATCTCCAACTCAACGCAGCGATCTACGACGGAGACACCTCACAGTCTGCCCGCCCCGCCATCCGCAAGAACGCCCGTATTGTCCTCACCAACCCGGATATGCTCCATACCGGGATCTTGCCGCACCATACGAACTGGGACGCGTTCTTGACGGACCTACGGTATGTCGTGATCGACGAAGCGCACACATACCGGGGTGTCTTTGGCTCGCACGTTGCAAACGTCATCCGCAGGCTGAAGCGCGTCGCGAATTTTTATGGAGCGCATCCGCAATTCATCCTGGCATCCGCGACCATCGGCAACCCGAGGCAGCTGGCGGAGCACCTCATCGAGGAACCCGTCCATTTGATCGACAACGATGGCTCGGCGCGCGGACCGCGTCATTTCATGATCTACAATCCGCCGATCACCGATCCATCGCTGGGCTTAAGAAAATCCTCCCTGCTCGAGGGAGTTCGTCTCGCACAGGATTTGCTAAGGAGCAATGTTCAATCGGTGGTGTTTGCGCGGTCGAGAAGAAGTGTCGAAATTGTCCTGCGTTATCTGCAGGGGAATCACTCGGTAGACTCCAGCATCGAGTCGCCATTGATCGATTACGACTCGCTACCGAATCTCAAGTCCGCCGTCCGTGGCTATCGGAGCGGATATCTACCCACGCAGCGCAGAGAGATCGAAAAGGGCCTGCGCGACGGAACCGTCAAAACCGTCGTCGCCACGAACGCCCTCGAGCTGGGCATCGATATCGGCGGGCTGGGCGCGGCGCTCCTCGTCGGCTACCCCGGCACCATCGCGTCCGCGAGGCAGCAGGCGGGACGGGCGGGACGCGGGCCCGAGTCCGCGGCCGCGATCATGGTGGCGTCGGCAAGTCCCATCGACCAGTTCCTCGCCCATCATCCCGAATACTTCTTCGAGCGCTCTCCCGAGCAGGCGCTGATCAACCCCGACCACCTCCTGATCCTGCTCGAGCATCTGCGCTGCGCGATGTTCGAGCTGCCCTTCCAGAAGGGCGAAGGCTTCGGTTCCTTGTCCGGCGAAACCGTCGAGGAATATCTGCAGTTCCTGGTCGCCAACAACGAAGCGCACGAATCCCAGGGCAAGGTGTACTGGATGGCAGACCAGTATCCTGCTGCGAATATCTCCTTACGCTCTGCCTCGCCGCAGGGCGTGGTGCTGCAGACGATCATAGACGATAGGCCGTTGACCATCGGCACGGTCGACGGCGAGAGTGCCCTCTGGACGGTCCATCCGGGCGCGATCTATCTGCACGAGGCGCAGTCCTTCTTCGTGAAGGATCTGAACCTCGAAGAGCATATCGCCTATTTGAAGCCCATCGAAAGCGATTACTATACCGAGCCCCTGCGTAGCACGGAAGTGGCGGTCCTATCTGAATCCGCTCAATCCTTTCTCGCGCTGGGCGGAGAGAGCAATAGCGAACGTAGCGGAAGCGCAGGCCAGAAGTCGTGGGGCGAGCTGCAAGTCACGACCCAGGTCACCGGCTTCCGCAAACGACGCTGGTACACGCATGAAAACCTCGGCGAAGAGCCGCTCGACCTGCCCCCCACCGACCTGATGACCACTGGCTACTGGGTCTCCCTATCCGAGCAGACAATCGCCCGTTTGCGGGAAGCCGGCCTGTGGACTAATGACCCCAACAACTACGGACCCAACTGGGTCCAGATCCGCGACCGCGTGCGGGCGCGCGACAAATACACCTGCCAGGTCTGCGGCGCCGTCGAAACGAGTCGCCAGCATGACGTGCACCACAAGGTCCCTTTTCGTGCCTTCACGTCATTCGTCGAGGCAAACCGGCTCGAGAACCTGACGACACTTTGCCCCTCCTGTCACCGCAAAGTGGAGCAGAACGTCCGCATGCGCAGCGGGCTCGCCGGGCTGGCGTACGTGCTTGGCAACCTGGCGCCCTTATTCCTGATGTGCGATGCAGGCGATCTGGGGACGCATATCGAACCAACCGAGAACGCCGTCTTCGGTCAACCGTCGATCGTTCTCTATGACGCCATCCCTGCCGGCATCGGCTTCAGCCAGAAACTCTTCGAGATCCATGACGAGCTGATGGCACGCGCCCTGGAGCTGGTGAGCGAGTGTCCCTGTGCTGACGGCTGTCCCTCGTGCGTGGGGCCGGGAGGGGAGAACGGGGTTGGGGGGAAACAGGAAGCATTGGAGATATTGAAAGAGCTGACCAGCAGCTCCTAGCTGGTCACACAGGCGAAAATCGAATATGCTATACTAGAAATACACAAGGAGAGCAGTATGACCCAATTAGAGTTGGTCATCTCTGAAATTGAAAAACTCCCTCCTGATGAACAAAACCAGTTTACAGCGTGGATTTTGGAAGAGTTGCATTCGGAGGAACGCTGGTCTAAACTTTTTGCGAAATCCAGCGATGTATTATCACATCTGGCAGATGAAGCATTAGAGGAGTATAAAATAAAGAAGACCGATAAACTTGATCCTGATACTTTATGAATTCCCACATCACGGACAAGTTTCGGAAAGCCTTTGCAGAATTGCCTGCCGACGTTCAAGAACGAGCGCGGCAGGCATATCGTCTTTTTATAGAGAATCCTTATCATCCAAGTTTACGTTTCAAAGGGATTCATCCTACCCGTCCTATTTATTCTGTGCGTATTGGAATGAACTATCGTGCTGTTGGCATTCGCGATGAGGATGCCATCATCTGGTACTGGATTGGTTCCCATTCGGAATATGACAAGATGCTTCGGGAATCAAGATAATAATCGCTGGCAGATGGTTGCTCCTCCTTCGTGGGGCTGAGCGGCAAGAACGACTATGGGGAAAAAGAGTCAGCGCTCGAAATATTGAAGGAAGTCACACATCGGGAAAACCATATAGCCCCAGATACGGATATATGCCACTCAAGGAAACCTAAGGGGGCTGAACAGCGTTAATGAACCAAGGAGACTTTATGAGAACATCTACCCTTCATAAGTTGACCGTGGCTGGTTCTATGATCTTTCTTGTTCTTGCCTGCAACGCCCTTCTTCCAGCCACAGCCACCCCCTCCCCTCTCGCGCCTACCATCTCGATTGTGGCAACTGCCACCATGCCGCCGACATCTATTCCGCCTACCCAGGCATTGGTCTTATCTTCCGTGGCTGTTTCCGAAGATAGCCAGGCACCTGTTTATAAGATCAGGGCATCGATCCCCACCTTGCAGGGAAGCGCAGATGCCAACGTCGTCAACTTCAATACAGCGCTGACCAACCTCGTAAATTCAGAAATCGACGCCTTCAAGAAAAGCGTAGCGGAATTGCCCGCGGATACTCCATTCTCTGGCAGCTCATTCGATGTCACCTACGCCCTGATGCTGCAGCGGGCGGATTTCTGGGGATTCCAATTCGACTTCTCCGGGTATTCGGCGGGCGCAGCACATCCTTACCACTACAGCAGAACCGTAAACTACGATCTGGGGCTGGGCAGACCGTTGGAACTGAGCGAGCTCTTCCTCCCTAACAGCAATTACCTGACCATGATTGCCAATTACTGCAGCGCAGAGCTCAGCCAGCGCGACATTGCCTTCGAGGGATTTTCGGATGGAGCAATCCCCACGCCGGAGAATTACCGCAACTGGAGCCTTACCCCGGATGGATTGCTGATCACCTTCGATGAATACCAGGTCGCGCCCTACGCAGCGGCACCCCAGACCGTCGTTGTGCCTTACAGCGAACTGGAGACGATCATCGATCTGCAGGGACCGGCAGGAAAGATCATCCAATCTTAGGCTTTTTTGCGCGGATGAGATCTTCGGGACGTCTTCTCGGTAACATCAGGCAAGGATCTCATACGGCACGCCGCGTACTTCCCATTCCTTCCCATCGGTATGCCCCTGCACGCGGATCGGCAACAGCTCGGCAGGCACACCGGAATTGGGGATCCAGATCCGGCCCCGCTTGGGAAGGATCAACAATCCATTGTCCTCGCCCACAGGCGTGAAGTTCTCGTTTGGCTCCTGCTTAAAAACGGAGACGCCCAGCCGCGTGCACAGCTCATTCGCAAAACCGACGACATCCTCGGACGCCAGGCCGATCTCGCTCAGGTTCAGGATCTGCCGGCTGTCGAAATCGCCATCGGCAGCATTTGGCAGATTATGACGGGCGATAAATTCGAGGACGTTCCCCGCCGGATCCTTGAAATAGACGGAGCGCGAGTTCCAGGACTCGGAAACGAACTCGTCCCTGCCGCTCTCGTCGCGCAGCAGAGGCACCCGGTTTGTGATCCATGCCCTGGCAGCCTGGAACTGATTCTCGGGGATATTGAACGCGAAATGGTACGCTCCATTGAAGTCAGACCATGCCTGTTTGAAGGCTAGATCCGTCGCCCCCGCCTGGATCTCCAGGGTTGAGGAAGTCATATGCACAGGTAGATCCAGCACGTTCGCGTAGAAGTCGCGTTGCACTTGCAGATCCGTCGTCAGAAGCTCCAGTCGGGTAATATCCATCAAGATCCTTCCTC
>DAITPI010000316.1:0-5594 GCA_036833655.1 Anaerolineales bacterium
ATAAAATAAGATTCCGCGCTGAGCGGAGCGACCGATGCTTTTTGAGGAGCGCAGTCGAGGCGGCGGCCAGGGAGCTTGTTTATAGATTCCTGCCCAGACCTGGACTTCGCCCGCCTGCACCTTTTTGACGGCTTGCGCCGTTCAGTACGAAGTTGGAGAAACCATGGCAACCGCACCGAAATCAGAGATAGTGAACTTGGCCGAAATGGTGAATTATCAGGAAGGCTCCGTTGTGAGCCGGCAGATCACCAAGGCAGATGCAGGCAACGTCACACTGTTCGCGTTCGACAAGGATCAGGAGTTGAGCGAGCACACGGCCCCGTTCGATGCGCTTGTCCACATCCTGGAAGGCAGCGCCGAGATCCGGATCTCCGGCAAGCCCTTTGATCTGCGCGCAGGCGAGGCGATCATCATGCCGGCGAATGACCCGCATGCCTTGCGGGCAGTGACCCGCTTCAAAATGCTGCTGACGATGATTCGCAATTAAATAGCCCTTGCGAAGGTTTTAGAGCAGCCGGACCGACTCGCCTGGCAAACCTTCGCAAGGGTTTGTTGTTGAATGGAACTTCCTGCTAATCTGCGGGAAGTTCCATTTTTACAGGAACAGCCCGTCTCCGCCTCAGCCAGAATATCGACATCAGTAGTGGGACCAGTGCCAGCATTCCAGCCACAATGGCAATGACAGTGTAATTCGAGGCGGCGAAGACAATGCCGCTCCCCAGGCTGCCGGTTGCCGAGGCAAGACCGACAAGCAAATCGTTCATGCCCTGGGTGCGGGAGCGCTCCACAGGGGAGAGCTGATCGGCAAGCAATGCCGAGCCGCCGACAAAACAGAAATTCCAGCCCAGGCCAAGCAGGAACAGGGAGACGGCCAGCGGCAACACGTCCGGTGACAACGGCGCTGTGATACAAGCTAACAAGAGGGTGGCGGTCCCGGTCAAGATCACGGGACCTCGCCCCCATTTGTCGGCGAGGCGGCCAGAGATGACCGAGAACGCAAACATACCGAATGTGTGGGAGGCGATCACAGCCGAGATATCGCGCAAGTTGTGATGGTGATCGCGCATGTGCAGGGACGTGATGACCATAATGGCAACCATCACCACCTGTCCCAGCGCCATCGCGCTGACCGCCACCAGGGCTGCGGGCTGACGCAGAATCTCAAAGATCGGGCGCGCCTCCCCGGGAAAAACGCCCACAGCCGGATCCGGGTGCTGCGCGGCGACCTGTTTGCCCAGGTCGCGCGGATCGGGCCGCAGACCTGCGAACACAACAACCGCGGCGATCACAAACAGGACAAGGGTCGCAAGATAGGCGCCCGCCAGCTCGTCCATGCCGAGCGTGTGGACCAGGTTTCCCATCGGTCCCACCAGCAGTGGCCCGACGATCGCGCCAAATGTCCCACCCAGCACCACATTCGAGATCGCCGCGCCGCGTCGCTCAGGCGGGTTCACTTCCGCGGCTGCAAACCGTCCCAGCACGACCGCCGCGTTGGTGATCCCCATCATCACCATACCGACCAGAAAGAGGAAGAAGGAGGACATGCCGATCGCGAACAGGACCAGCGAATTGCCGATCACACCCACCAGGAGTCCAGCAACCATGCCATTCCTCCTGCCGATACGATCCATGAGATAGCCCCAGGCGGAGGCAGCAAACGCTGCGCCCACCTGATACACCGCGGAGGGGACGCCCGCGAACGAGGCGCTGCCTCCCAGCCTTGCCCCGATAATCGAATTGAGAGTCGCTGCGGCGATAAATCCGGCGGAAGCCAGGCTCTGATTCGCAAAGAGCACCCAGGTGATCCTGCGCGCGAGTCGTGTCAAATCGGTCATAATTTGTCCTTTTTAGATTGTGGATTATACGCCCAACGCGGTTAGAATTCGTCTGCAGAACTTCGCAGGAGTGTCTAATTTCGTGGGCTTGTCGGATGATATCCCCACGGGGCACACGGAGAACATCGAGAAACCCCCTTAAGAAAGTTCCGTACGCTCTGTGTTCTCCGTGGTGAACTGTTTAGCCCATCCCTCTGGACACTCCCGAGCTTCGCGACGGCTATTCCGGCGCAGCTTCTGTGAGTGCGCCAACACAGCCAAATCGTTTTGCAGAGAGACAATATGAATCTCCACAGCATGCCTGCTTCCGGTTACTCTGTGCCTGACCTCATCCAGTTTTTGAATCAGGGGTTTGAAGATTACTCTGTCCCCATTCAGTTCAATACAGCTGCGTTCCTCAGCATGCTGCGTAAGGATGGCCTCGACCTGACCGCCAGCCGCGTGCTGACGGTGAATGCCCAGCCGTGTGGTATCGCCTTGATCGCCCGCCGCGGCTGGGTAAGCCGGCTGGCTGCGATGGGCATTGGAAAAACCACGCGTGGCATGGGCGCCGGCTCGTGGTTCATGGACGAGCTCATCCGGGATGCCTGCCAGCGCGGGGAGCGCGAGATGGTCCTCGAAGTGATCGAGCAAAACGAGCCTGCCGTGAAACTGTATCAAAAGGCCGGTTTTGAAATCGTGAGGCGGTTGGTCGGGTTCATTCGCAAACAGGCAGAAGAGATGGAGAGCAACGAGCTGCAGGAGATCGATCTCCGCCAGATGGGCCAGCTTGTTTCCCGGTATGGATTACGGGACTTGCCCTGGCAGCTCTCGGGAGAAAGCATTGCCCAGATGAATCCACCGGCGCGCGCTTACCGGCACGAACAGGCATTTGTTGCCATATCCAATCCTGAGGTGGAGCATGTTGCGATCTGGTCACTGCTTGTGGAGCCGGATGGGCGCGGCAGGGGCTTGGGCAGCCGGATGCTCAAGAGCATGATGGCAGCCCACCCTGGCAAGACCTGGCACATGCCAGCGCTCCTGCCCGAGGAATGCGCACATGTGTTTGAACGCGCCGGGTTCGAGAGGGAAAATCTATCGCAATGGCAAATGGTGTTGAAGCTGTAGCGGACGTGGCAACTATCCATAGTTGTTACGCTGGAAGCGTGATCTACATTACATGGGTGTTTTGTCATTCTTTTGTTTTATGTGGGGCGCTGAAATCGGGGATATAATCCCGTCATTCGATCCAAGAGGATATCCGGGATGCCTACGCCAGCCACACCACCGCCCGAACGTAAAACCATCGCTGTCTTTGCATCCCAGGTGGGACGTGCCTGGGGCACAGAGTTCCTGGCCGGCATCCACGATGCCGCGCAAGAACACAACGTGAATCTCGTTCATTTTATCGGGGGAACGCTTAAGCCGCTCGTTACACCGGGGCAAAGTAAACCTTCGTTTGGACTGTATGACCTCGTCAGATCGCATTCGTTCGATGGTCTGCTGCTCACTGCGGACGTCGCCTATGGCGTGAGCCCGGAAGATCTCAGGGCGTTTGCCAGAGCATTCAGTGGAATACCGATCGTCACACAGTCGGTGGAGCTTGACGGCGCCTCGGTGTTCATGCCGGCGAATGTAGATGGCATGCGTCTGGCAGTACGCCATCTGATCCAGGATCATAGCTATAAACGGATTGCCTTTATCCGCGGCATCCCGGGACAGATCGATGCCGAACAGCGCTTCGAGGCATATCAGGAAGAGCTGAAGGCAAATAACCTGCGCTACGACGAAGACCTGGTCGTGGAAGGCAATTACACATCCGAGAGCGGCCGGGCGGCGATCCGCCTCCTGCTGGACGAGCGCCGGCTCCGTTTCCAGGCAGTGGTCGCGGCGAACGACAGCATGGCGTTTGGCGCCCTGGAGGCTCTGCAGCAGCGCGGCGTGCGCGTGCCCGACGACGTGGCAGTGACCGGCTTCGACGATCTGCGCGAGGCGCAATCCACAGGCGTTCCACTGACCACCGTTCGGCAGTCCTTCTACACAGCCGGTAAGCATGCGCTGGAGACCCTGCTCAGGCGGTTGCGGGGGGATACCATCCGACGGCTGGTCGTTACGCCCACACAGCTCCTCATCCGCTGGTCATGTGGCTGCCTGCCCGAGAACATCCGCCAGGCAGCGGTGGCGCCGCGCGATGTCGCAAAGACGGGCAGGCTGGAAAACAAGCGGGAAGCAGCTTTGCGCGCCCTCTTGAACGCAGCCGGTGTGACGGAGCAGGATCCGGCGTTGCTCCAATTCCGCGAGGCATTCGGTCGCGCCTGGGATGGCTTTCTGCTGAGCCTGAACAGCAAGCCATCCAGTGACGATTTCCTCAAGACGGTCAACGCCATGCTCGAATTGATGCAGAAGAACGGGCTGGCGCCCACGGTCTGGCACAACGTCATTTCGATGATGCGTCGCTATGCGTTAGGCGGCATCACCAGCCCTACCACCATGCTGCTGGCGGAAAACCTGTTCCAGCAGGCTCGCTTGCTGGCAGGCGAGTTCTCCCAGCGCGCACAGGCCTATCGCCGCCTGGTCCTGGAGCAGCAGGAGAATGTGCTGCAAGGATTTAGCTTCGCGATGGCGCCCGCTATGACCCTGGACGAGGTCGGGGCAGCCATTTCAGACTGCTTCCCCGCCATGGGCATCGAGCACTGGTACGTCATGTTCTACGACGACGTCACCGCGCCACAATCCATCTCTGCGCCCCCGCCCGAGAGCTACAACCTACTATTTCAGTATGAGGAGTCGCAGTTTGAGATTCCCCGCAAACGCATGACGATGGGGACAGGTCAGCTCGTCCCGCATGGAAAGACCCCGGCGGACCGCCGCTATTCCGCGGTGGTGATGCCGCTCTCTCTGGCGCGTAACCGCTTCGGGTTCATGTGGGTGGAGGTGGGGCCGCGTGACTGGGAAGTGTATGTGCGCGTCCGCAACCTGGTGAGCAGCGCTCTCCTGCGGATCATGCTTGTCCAGCAAAAGGGGCAAGCCCAAAAGGAAGTGGAGCGCTTGCTCGGTGAGGCGCGTGAGCGCGCCACGGAACTGGCGATCGCCAAGGAGTTTGCCGAGCGGACCGCGGCTGAGAATGCCAAGCTCTACTCCAGTGAGCAGGCGCGACGGCAGGCGGCTGAGGCGCTGACCCGCTCGGCGCGCCAGCTTTCCTCGCTCGGGGCAGTGACCGAGGTGCCTCAGCAGATCGTTTCGCAACTGTCGCGGGTGGTCCCGAATGATCGCTGCGCCCTCTTCCTGGAAGATGTCAACGGGATTCCGCGCCTGCTGGCGCACGCCGGATTCCCGGAGGGATGCCCTGTCGAGAGTCTCGCGTTCACCATTCGCGATACGAACGTCTATCACCTGATCGCTCGCCAGTCTGAACCTCTCGTGATCGGTGATACACAGAACATGCAGGGCTGGCGGCAGAACGAGTGGACGCCCGAAGATCGCGCCTGGCTGGGTATTCCCCTGTATGCCAAGCATAAAGTGATAGGCATGCTTACCCTGAGCAGGGGTACACCGGCCGCGTTCAACCAGGACGATGTGCTACTTGCGAACACGTTTGCCAGCCAGGCATCCATCGCCCTGGAGAATGCCCGTCTCTGGGATGACCTGAACCGTTTCAACCACATGATGGAACGGATGGTAGAGCAGCGGGTGGAGGAGCTCAACAACGCTTACCGGACGCTCGAGAAACTGGATAAGAACAAAAGCGACTTCATCCAGGTTGCGGCCCATGAATTGCGC
>DAITPI010000317.1:0-3217 GCA_036833655.1 Anaerolineales bacterium
GCCCGGCAGGCGGGCTGGTCGCCGGTCAGCATCACGCCCATATAGTTCGTCTCCGAGGGCGGCATCGTCAGGGCAACAATGGTCACATCGGCGGCTTTGAGTGCCGCGTCGAGGGCGACCAGACCTTCATTCGGCGTCGCTACGAGATAGGCAATCGGTGACCCCAGCGGAATGTTACAGACCTGCGAGAGATAGCTGCCTGTCCTCGAAATCACATGCGGGAAGAAGGCGATGGAGTCATCCTCGTTGGCAGAATACCAGATCGCCTCAGAACGAATATATTCCACTGCGGCGTTGAGCCCGGCGCGCACTTCCGCCGGATCGGGTCCGGCCAGGATTGCCATGATCTCTCCGGACCATTTCCCCGAAGTGTGCTTGGCGCCTGCATAGAACGAGCGTGCGTACACGACTTCTACATCGGCCATCTTGGTGGCGTGATCGATAGCGGTGTATGTAGCATCGTCGTTATCCACGCTGAGCAGGCCGAGGGAGCGCTGCTCGGGGCGCAGCTTGAGATGCTCCGCAAAGTTGCGATCCACCTGGGGGATCAATTGCACGGCCAATGGAGTGCCATAGAGAGGGTCGAGGATTGCCATGTTGTTTTATCCTCGGTGGTCCAGTGGGCAAAGCCCGTATCGAGACCACCAGTTAGATGATTGGTCATTCCAGACAGATGGTCTCGATACGCCCTCCAAAAGCACTCGGGCTACTCGACCATCGTGTTGCTCCTATCACTGCTTTGCCAGTTTCAGCTTCACGCCTGAAGCCTGGCTCTTACGCATGTTCTGGGCGAGCTGCACCACGAAGGCGCCCGCCTCCAGCGGATTCGTGCCGCCGTTCTCGAAGATATTGCAGACCACGTCGCGATCCGCGTCGGTGTCGCCATACTTGGGCTTGTAGCCCATGTAAGCGCTCATGGACTCCGCTCTGCCCAATCCCGGGCGCTCGCCGATCAGGAGAATCACCACATCCGGCTTGGTCAATTCTCCGATATCGTTCATCACACCCACACGGGCGTACTTGACGAAGAAGGGCGTACCAAAGGTGAGCCCAGCATTTTGCACACCCTGCTTGATGACCGGAAAGATCTGGCGCAGGTTCGCCTCAATTGCTGCCGCAGAGAGTCCATCGCCGACGCACAACTGGATGTTGACGTTCTTCTGGCACTTCTCGTTGATTATACGTTTGGCATCGTCGCTGAGCAAACGCCCGAGGTCGGGACGCAGCAGATATTCCTGCTTGCCGCCAGTGATCTTGGTCTGCACGGTAAAGAGGTTGAACTGATCCAGGAGCTTCTGGTCCACGTCGCGATACAGCGCATCCTGGGTCACGGCATGATCGCCCTGGAAGAGCAGCAACGAAGCGGTGCCGTAACGCGGACCGGCGCGACCGACGCCAATGCGGGCGGTCGTGGAAGCCATCAACGCTTTCAAGCCCTGCGCATCTTTTGGGCTCTTGACACGCGGCAAGTAGCGCAGGTCGTTCCCGGTGGGATCGGGCAGGTCGATGCTCAGATTCGCCGTCGACGTGCCGGTGCGGGGCTTGATGGGCACCGCCGAGGAGGCGTTGAGCGTGGAGGAGACGGGAGCCGGGGCAGCGGAGTCCGATCCATGCGTCCGGACGGCGCCCGAAGCCTGGAGCTCGCGGACTATCGCATCGACAATTGCAGCAAGTTTTGCGTCATCCATAAAATAATCTCCATTGTTCGTCACACTTGCACCTGCATGCAAGTGTAGGTGTTGCAAGCCTGCCAAGGCGAAGCAATCTCAAGAGCTGTTATGTGAGATTGCTTCGTCATCGCTTTGCTCCTCCTCGCAACACTTGCACCTGCAAGTGCAGGTGTGACGGTTAGCGTTTCAGGAAGAACGACGGGTCGCCGGCTTTTTCGGTGAGGACACCATCTCGCATCAATCCCAGATCCACCATCCACTTTTCGAACTCGGGCGCGGGACGCAGCTTGAATAGCTGGCGCAGCGTGGGCGCATCGTGGAACGACGTGCACTGGTACGAGAGCATCGAGTCATCGCCCATCGGCACGCCCATGAAGTAGTTACAGCCCGCCGCCGTCAGCATCACTGCCAGGTTCTCGATCGCATTCTGGTCGGCGCGGGCGTGGTTGGTGTAGCAGGCATCGCAACCCATGGGGATGCCGGTCAGCTTGCCCATAAAGTGATCTTCCAGCCCAGCGCGCTGGATCTGGCGCGCATCGTACAAGTATTCAGGACCAATAAAGCCAACTACCGTGTTTACCTGATATGGATCATAGCGCTTCGCCAGCCCATAATTGCGCGCCTCGAGTGTGAGCTGGTCCCAGCCGTTGTGCGCATCTGCGGACAACGCCGAGCCCTGCCCGGTCTCGAAATACATGAAGTTTGGGCCTTTGGGAAAGCAATGTTTTTTGGCAAGTGCGTAGGCTTCATCCAACATCCCTACCGAGATGCCAAACGAGTCATTGCCTTTTTGTGAGCCGGCGATGGATTGGAAGACAAGCCCGACGGGCGAGCCGGATTGCATGCATTTCATCTGGGTTGTAACGTGGGCAAGCAGACAGTTCTGCGTGGGAATGTTCCACGTCTTGATCACATCATAGGTCATATCAAGCAGGCGTGCCACCGAGCCATAGGAATCATCGACCGGATTAATTCCAATCACCGAGTCGCCCGAGCCGTACGAGAGCCCTTCATAGATCTCGGCGCGAATGCCTTCGGGTGAGTCGGTGGGATGGTTTGGCTGATTACGGGAAGAAAGCGTGCCCGGCGCGCCGATCGTGTTGTTGCAATGCGCGCTGACTGGAATCTTCTTTGCGCCATACATCAGATCCAGGTTGGACATCAGCTTCGTGACGGCAGAAACCATCTCAGACGTCAGGCCTGCCGAGACGCGCCGGATCATATCGCTCGTGGTGGTATCGGCCAGTATCCATTCGCGGAACTCCCCGACCGTCCAGTCTTTGATCTCGCCGTAGATAGTGGAATCGACAGCATCCTGGATCACCCGCGTCACCTCGTCCTGGTCATAAGGCACCGCGGGATTTTCACGCAGCACCCAGAGCGGCACCTCTGCAAGGACAAGCTTTGCGGCGACACGCTCGGCGGCAGTTTCCGCGCCTACGCCCGCGAGCCGGTCGCCAGACTTTTCCTCATTGGCTTTGCCCATCAGCATGCGGATGTCAGGGAATTCGTAGGTTTTGCCGTGCAGTTTGGTTCGTAGGAGCATA
>DAITPI010000317.1:3317-5575 GCA_036833655.1 Anaerolineales bacterium
GAAGAGAGAGGATCCTAATGATAGAAAATCAATGTCTTGACGCTCAGGGGGACAACGCGTCCGTCCATGAGGGGAGTGCCAATGTCAATGTAATCGCCTTCCGATAAGCCGACCTGGTCGATAACCAACAAGGCGCGGGAGGGGTCCAATCCTTTCAGCGTCTGTCCGAGCGCCTGGGCATAGTCCCGCTCGATGATCACGATCAGCGGCCGGTCCGGCGGCATCGTACCAGAAAATTCCTTTAGGCCGTTCGCCAGTCGGGTCAGGGATTCGTAATCCAATGAACGGTCTAGCTCCAATGCGACCGCAAACGGATCGGTCGCCAGATCCACATCCCAGCGCGCCACCGCTTCGGAAATGCTTCCTGCAATTGAGCCAGGCTCAAGCGAGGACGGCAGCGAGGGGCGCGTGACCGGCACGTTCTTCAAGGGCAGAATCTCTCGCTCGGCCCAGATGGTGGAGCCGGAGAGGGTCACGGTCTGGGTACTGGCTCCCAGCACGGTTGCACGCAGCGTCTCTGCTGGGGGAACGACCGTATAGGTATTCAGCACCGGATGCTTGCGCAACGACTCCGCCAGCAACGGACCCACATCGTCGTGCCGGGTTACATCGCCGACCGAGTTGATGGGGATCGGGTTGTAGTAATAGTGCCCGACCCCGCCGGAGAACATCAGCACCGAGCCTTTGCCAGTGGCGCCCACCGGAGGGGTCAGGTAGATCTTTTGCGCCAGCGGTGAGGAGGTTCCCTCAATTAGCTCGACGGTCAGGTCTGCCATGCGATCGGTGAAGCGACGCAGATCCTCCAGCGAAGGCGCCTCGCCCACGTCCAGCTTGACGCCAATGTCGTTCAAAATATGCGTGGCGGGCTCGGCGATGTGCTGCACCCGTCCGGTCCCATGATCGATCACCAGGATGCGACCGCCGTAGTTCATGGCTGCCGCACCGATCAGATTGCCGCTGCGGAACGTGGCGCTATTCGCGCTGCCGCCGCCAATATCGATACTGGTCACCGTCGCGTAATGGGTCTGCGAGTACTGGGCGGCGCCGGCGCCCTTCCCGGCAATCAGACTCTCTACATTGGGTCCCGCCACGCTGACCACGAACTCGCCGGCCAGCCCGGAGAGCGCCCGCAGGATCTCATCGGCATTCTTCTTCTTTGCAGTTTCTCCGGTGATGATGACCGCGCCGGTCTCCACCTGACTGGGATCGACGCCGGCATTGACGTACTCACCGCGCACGATTTGATTGAGCTTCTCGGCATCGATCGTCTCGGCGTCGATGAGAGGTGTGAACACGATCGGACTCTGGTAAATGACCTTCCGGTCAGTAATGTTGATGCGGGGAATCTGCCCGGCTCGCGAGACGTCCTGCAGGTTCAGACGCGAAAACACGATCTGAGTGGTCGTGGTGCCGACATCCACTCCTACCGATAAGAGAGCGCGTGAGTCACTCATGGTGAGAAAACGAATTCCCACCGGCGAACGGGAATTCGCCAGTGGGATTGATCGTTACTCTTTCCGATAAGTTACCTTCCCGCCCATCTCGAGCGAGTCAATTACACCAACGATGACTGCATCCACGGGTGTATCGGTGGTCTGTCTCGTATATCGGGCGGAGGAGCCGTCCGTGATGAGAACCAGGTCTCCGGTCCCCGCGCTGACGGTATCCACAGCTACGAAGGGCTCACCGGTCATTTTGCCTTCAGTATCTGCCTTGCGGACGATCAGCAATTTGCGTCCACTTAGGGCTTCGTCCTTGATCGTTGAAATCGTCGAACCGATGACGAGCGCGATTTGCATGTTCGCCTCATGAAGATTGGGATTGGTAAATTGTATCAGATTTACCGATCCCAAGACAACACAGTATCAGTCATCACCTTTGCCTTTGGCTGCGGCAGCCAGCTCGCCTTCAATACGGCGCAGCTCGGCTTCGTCAGCAGCCTTGGGTCCGGTGAAATGAGATTTGGCATACCCAAACCAGTAAACCACCAGGATCACGCCAAATCCCACCATGGTCCACAGAACCAGCTCATTGGGCGGAAGCACGAACAGGACACAGATGAGGACTGTATACGCGACTGCCACAATATTCAGGAGCGGACCCCAGCCCTTGAGATTCCAGGGCGCATTTTGCTCCGTGGTGAATGTGCCCTTCTTGGAAAGCTTGTTGCGCACATTCAGGAACACCGGGATGTTATAGGCAATGTACAGCGTGATCGTGGAAATGGAAGTCACCACAAAATAGGCGGCGGAGTACAT
>DAITPI010000318.1:0-5573 GCA_036833655.1 Anaerolineales bacterium
TCGCCTACTCCTCGGATACCGATTTCACCCCCTTCGACAAGGGCGCCTACGCTTCCTCCACCACATACATCTCGGGTACGGCAGCAGTCAAGGCGGCAGAAAAATGCGCCGAGCGGATCAAGATCCGTGCAACCATGATGCTGGGGCTCCCGGAATCCGAGTACTCGAAGATGCGCCTCGCGAATCGCAAGGCCATTGCACCGGATGGCAGAACCGTTCCCTTCACGGAAATTGCCCTGGATTCATTGCACAGGAACAACCAGGAACAGATCATGGGGGTGGCATCCTATGTCTCGCCGGTTTCCCCGCCTCCCTTCGCAGCGCAGTTTGCCGAGGTTACCGTGGACGCCGAGACCGGCGCGGTCACCGTGGACCGGTTGGTGATGGCGGTCGACTCGGGGGTGATCGTCAACCCCCTGACTGCCTCCGGACAGATCGAAGGCGGCATGACCCAGGCGCTCGGCTACGCGGTCTGTGAGGAGATGCGCTACGACGAAAAGGGCAACGCCATCGAGCGCGATCTGGACCGCTATCACATCTTCCGCGCCGACGAGATGCCAGCCCTGGAGACGATCTTTGTGGAGACCTTTGAGCCGAGTCACCCGTTCGGCGTCAAGGCCGTCGCCGAGATCCCCATGGACGGCGTCGCGCCTGCGGTGGGCAACGCCGTCCTCGACGCCGTGGGCATCAACGTGGACGACAATCCCGTCACGCCGGAGAAGGTCTGGAGGGCCCTGAACGCCGCCTAGTATTGGACGAGCAAAACGGGATAGGTCTAATCGCCTATCCCGTTTTTTATTGTTTCCGCTCACCCTTACCACTTGCCGATTACCAATCCCCAGATTACCTCTTCTCCGGATGACTCCTATACCACGCCACTGTTTCCCGGATCGCCTCCTGGATCGGAGTAGCTTTCATGCCAAATGCCTTCTCGAATTTGCTCGAGTCGATAATGAACGGTTTTTTGTACTCATACATCATTTCGTAAGATTCTTTCGCTTCGGGGATAAAGAGCCCGCCGATCGACATCATCAACTTTCCCATGCTGCTCATCCGCGGCTCCACACCGGCCTCTTCGGCAAAGAGACGGACCAATTCGCCCTGGGTCATGGTTGGTTGGTCGTTCGGTACATGCCAGGCCTGCCCGTCGGCTTCGTCACGCTCGCCCAGAATCACGAGGGCTTTTCCAAAATCCCGAACATAGGTATGGGTATGGGGAAGTTCTTTGCGTCCAACCAGTGAGGCTGCTTTCCCGTTCAACAACGGATAAAACACGCGTCCTCCCATCGAGGAGTCGAGGCCCCACGGACCGAAGTAATTACCTCCGCGCCCCGCGGTGACCCGCACCCGTCCCTGCCGGTGTGCCTCAAAGGCAGCCTTGGACAGCTCTCCGCGGACTTTCCCTTTCCGTGTATGGGCGTTATACGGAGTAGCTTCCGTCAAGGCTTTACCCTCCATCGTGCCATACATATACACATTCTCGACAATGACCAGCTTTGCCTCGCTGCCAGATAGGCCATCGATGATGGATTTCTGAAGCGGAGGGAACTTCTCCGGCCATTCATAATAATGCGGCTGGGCGGCCTGATAAACCACCTTTGCTCCTTTTGTCACTTCCCTGACCCTGGATGCATCATACAGGTCGGCGGCAGCCAGTTCTACACCGGCAGGACATTCATCCATTTTCCCGGAGCGGTTCACCACGCGGACCGATTCTCCGCAGCGGATCAATTCTTCTGCGACTGCGCGCCCGATGGCACCTGTTCCAAATACTACATGCCTTGCTGACATTGTTGATTTCCTCATCGTTATTGCTAACCTGAAGCAGATACCGGTTCACTGGTATGTTTTGACCCCATTCGCAGGCGAGCCGTCTCACGGCGTCCCACCGCCGGAACATGTTCCATGGCCGCAGCCAGGCCGAACTTCGGCATGTTGCCATACACACTCTCAAACTGGTCGGGGTTGACCGTATACGTCTCATGCCAGATACCCACACTACCATCCGCTCCAATAGCCTGATTGAACTTCTTCCAGGCAGCGATATGGGGATCAGATGGATGACGGGCAAAATGCTCCAGGTCTTCGAAGGAACGCCAGTATTGGATCAGAACGGGTCCGCTGAAATTCCAGAAAAACTCGGCGTGCAGAAAACCCATTTCAGGATTTGTGTATAAGGTCTGTAGCATCGGCCCCATGCTGGAGGCGACCGGCATCCACTTATCGACTCGCCACCACTTATTGATTCGCATCCCGATCAGGAAAACCACAAAGGGTTGGTCGGTCCTTGCAGTGTAGCGTCCATCGAATATTTTTGTCATGATTTTTCTCCTCAAGATAAGATATGAAGATGTCGTTCCGGTCTTTCTTAATCTTTGACGAATTGTCTGGTAATGGAATCTAGTTCGTACAGATAGAGCTCATCACCATTTCTTCCAAACGGCGGCAGGTTGTTGGCGATCTCAAGCGAAACGATGCCATGTACACGTGACCAGATCAGCATGGCAACGGACATGGATAACATATCCACATCCCCACCATATTTTTTCCACGTTTCAAAATTCACTTTGTAATCCTTTTTGACCTCCGGGAAAGATCGAACCTTCAGTTTTCCAGCAACACGAAGTTGTTCGACAACACTGACCAGCGCACTCAGGGAGCGCGCAGCAGATGGCAGGACTTCCATCAACGGTGCTTCGTAACCCGGGATCGGCGTACCAAAAATGAGCTGGTAGCGTTGTGGATACGTGTGCGCCCAGACGCGATAGGCGATGCCTATGGCTTTCATTCGTCTCGGAATATCGCTGCGAGGAACTGCGTCCCGCGCTTCTAGTTGTGAGTCGCCAAATGACTTATATGCCTCGATGATCAGGGCGGTGACTAATCCGTCCCGATTTGGAAAGTAGTTGTAGATAGCAGGGGCGGTGATCTTCAACTCACGGGCGATCGCACGCAGGGAAAGAGCCGCCGCGCCGAGTTCGGCGATCTGCTTCCAGGCCGTTTCCTTAATGGCATCCTGCAGATGGGGGATCTGTGTGTTCCTGGTGGGTCTGACCATCTTGGCTCCTTATTAACTAAACGCTGTAAATATACAGCGTTTAGTTAGATTTGTCAAGGGAGATACAGTGAGTTGCCATCGAGACAGGAAGAACCTGCGATAAAATTGAGGTATGCAAGATAAAACCTACGTGATCGGACACGTCAACCCGGATACCGACTCCATCGCCTCCGCCATGGGCTATGCCTGGCTGTTGCACCAGCGCGATGGATTGGATACCGTCGCGGCGCGCGCAGGAGCGCTCAACCCACAATCTGCCTGGGTGCTGAAGCAGCTCAATCTGGATGCGCCTGTGCTGCTGACGGATGCCTCGCCCCGCTTTGAGTCCGTGATGCAAAGGCTCGACAGCCTCCGCCCGGACGCGCCGCTGGGCATGGCATGGACGCTTGCCAGCCGGACGGGTGGCGTGGCTCCGATCGTCGATGAAGACGGAAAGCCCTACGGCATTATCACTGGCTTTAGTCTTTTCAAGTACTTCACGGAGATCCTGGGTCCCCAGCCCGGAGATACCACGGTCCGCCAGATGATGTCCGCCCCGTGCCGGGCAGCCGCAGATACCGGCGTTCCGAGATTCCCGGCCAACGGACACATCCGTGATTTCCTAAACCGTATTCTGCGCGATGAGGTGGATGAATATTTCGTTATCGATGAAGCTGGACTGTACTGTGGTATTACACGCCAGCGCGACCTTCTCAACCCACCGCGCTTGAGGATCATCCTGGTGGATCATAATGAGCCCAGCCAGGCTATCCCCGCTCTCGAGGAGGCGGAGCTGCTCGAGATCCTGGATCATCACCGGCTTGGTAACCCTTATACGCACACACCGATCCGCTTCACCGTGGATATTGTCGGCTCGACCTCGACTCTCGTCTGCGAACAGACAGCAGAAGCGGGTCTGTCCATGCCACCTGCCCTGGCAGGAGTCCTGCTGGCGGGACTGCTGTCGGATACCCTGATCCTAACCTCCCCCACCACCACGTCGCGCGATAAGCAAGCCGCGGAGCGCCTGGCACGCTGGGCATTTGTAGGCGGCAGCCCGCTGAAAGGGGAGACGCTGGAGTCGTATGGCAAGGCGGTGGTCTCCGCCGGCGCTGGCCTTTCTCACCGGAACCCGCAGGAAGTGGTCAGTACCGATATCAAGACCTATGAGGCTGGCGGCTTCAAGCTTGCGATCGCTCAGGCGGAGGTGACCGATCTTTTGCAGCTCTCCGAGTACCTGGAACCGTTAAAGAAAGCGCTCGATGAGCTGAAAGATCGCCGCGGGCTGGATTTTGCCATGCTGCTCATCACCGACATCGTGCGCGGCTCCAGCCGGCTGATCATGTCCTCCAGCACGCCGCCCGTCCTGAACGACCTGCCCTATCCCCCTCTCTCCGACGGCACCCGCGACGCACCCGAGGTAGTGTCCAGGAAAAAACAGCTGCTGCCGGTCGTATTAGGGTTGCTGGAGCGATAATGGAATTTCAGAAACTGATCAACCGGGCAATCGATTTGCGTACGCAGTACGGGAAGAAAGAGAGACAGCTTTACGGCTCCCCTGCCACCGAAGAGGACCTCGTTCAGGGGTTTATCGGCGATGCCAACAACCTCGCGAAGCTGATCCTGGCGCATCAGGGCAAGCGCGAGGTCGCCTACAGCACCGACAAGCTGGGCTCACAGCTATCCCACTGTCTCTGGTCGGTGATCGTCCTTGCCAGAATGCACGATGTAGACCTCGAGCAATCCTTCATGGAAACCATGGACAAGCTGGAAAACCATTTACTGGAGACCCAGGAGTAATGTAGGTCGCGCTTTTCGAAGACACACATGTCCTGGCGGTCAGTGCCAGGGTCGTGCCCGCAGGGTATCCCGCGCTGGCGGGGCAGCGTGACAGTTCCCGGAAAGATAACATTTGGCAGGTCTCAGACCTGCCCCTACAAAATGGACAAAGAATGACAGCGAATATCTTTCAAGCCCTCTCCGAAATCGAAAAAAATAATGAAACCGCTGCACTGTGTACGGTCGTCAGGAGCATGGGCTCCACGCCGCGGCACGTGGGCAGCAAGATGCTCGTCTACCCGGACGGCAAGTTCATCGGCACCGTGGGCGGCGGGGACCTGGAGCACCGCGTCCTCGACGAAGCCTGGATCGCCATGGGCGATGGCGAGTCGCGCTTGCTCTCCTACACGATGGCGGACCCCTCACGCGGCGACCCTGGCGTGTGTGGTGGCACTGTGGAGGTATTTGTGGAACCCATTCTTCCCCCTGCAATGGTCGTTGTGATCGGCGCCGGGCACGTCGGCAAGGCAGTTGTCCACCTGGCAAAGTGGCTGGGATTCCGGGTGGCCGTGAGCGATGACCGCCCGGACTTTTGTACTCCGGAAGCTGTGCCAGGGGCAGACGCCTACTATCCCGTGGAAATGGGAAAGCTGGCCGAGCAGCTCAAGATCAACAGGCGAACCTATATCGTCGTCACCAGCCGCGGCGCGAGCGTGGATGTGCAGGGACTGCCGAGCCTGCTGGAGGCGGATCCTGC
>DAITPI010000319.1:0-5547 GCA_036833655.1 Anaerolineales bacterium
CCCCCAGACTCTGGGAACATCCGGATGCCGCTTAGAACGAATCGTCTGCGGCGCGGACATCGAGATCCTCCGCGCGAATTTTGGTACCTGCGAAGTCTGCAAAGGACAAATCCCGAAATGGTAATCTCCGTCGCTTGCAGAGGCGTTCGAATAAACCATGATAGCTTGTCAACACAGCCATCTCGAGATTCAGGCGCAGCGCCTCGGCAACCTCGCGGATCGCTTCGATCGTCTCCCCCTCGATTTCAATGAAGCTTCCGTAAGGCAATTCGTCGAGCATGACCAAGGTCGTATTCAGCTCATAGGTTGTGCGGTATTTTTCATAATAGAACAGTTTCTCGTACCCCAGCGCTTCCAGAAATCGTTTTGCCTTCTCAAAGTCCTCCACGATAAATTCGATCTCCTCCCGGCTCAGCACACCCTGCTTCGTTTCGCTGGCGCTCTTATAGGTCAGGCGAGCCGCCGTATCCTTTCGCAGGCGCAGGACGCGTCCCTCGAGGCGCAGACGGCCGCGCGGTAGATCAAAACGGATATTCGTCTCCAGCACCCGCTCCTGGATGAGGCGCGCCCCACATTCCACCAGTCTCTCCTGGATGGCACCCACATCCCGAATGTAGAATTTTGCTTCGGTTTCCCGGCCACTGGCTGACATTACAGCACGCTCAAGAGGGTCTGCTTTTGTTCTACGGTTTCTCCCGCCTTGACGCGCAACCGTCCCACGATGCCATCGCGAGGGGACTTGAGCTCGTTCTGCATTTTCATCGACTCGAGAATCAGCAACACCTGTCCTTTTTTGACAGCCTGACCTTCCGCGACGTGGATCGCGACCACCAATCCCGGCATCGGCGCTTTGAGGTGGAACTCGCCGGATTCTGCCACCCCACCGCCCGCCGCGCTGCGCAGGCGCTTCTCACGCTCATCTTCCACTGTGATTGGGAACAACCGTCCGCGCAGCAGCACCTGCCAGTTCTCGTCGCCCGGTGCCACATACGCTTCATGGGATTTGCCGTCGACGATCAGCGAGTAGACGGGCTGCCCGCTGACAGACTCGAAATCCACCTCATACACCTTACCGTCCACGCTGAGGTGTTTTTCGTCAATGATCTCCACCAGGAATTGTTTGCCTTCGACCGTGGTTATGTATCTCATGTATTTGTCTCGTCTGCCGGATAGCCCGGCTTACCGGTGCATCCGCTCCCAGCGCCCGACCCATTTCCAGTTGCTGGCGTCGCGCTCGTTGCGATTGACGATATTGGCGGAGCGCTCCGTCTCGCGGTGGGCGACCAGCGTTGCCAGGATAGCAGCGATCTCGGCGTGCTGGTCTTTGCCCTCGCCGGCGTCGTCCATGGAGAAACGCTCCTCCACAAAGCGCGTATCGTACTGTCCGCCCATGAAGCGATGCGAGTCCATCATCGTCTGGTGGAAGGGAATATTGGTGCGCACACCCACAATGCGGTATTCCTCCAGGGCGCGGCGCATACGCAGGATCGCCTGGGCGCGCGTCTCGCCCCAGACGATCAGCTTGGCGATCATCGGATCGTAGAACGGTGTGATCTCGAAGCCGGGATACACACCAGTGTCTACACGAACCCCGGGACCTGTGGGCAAGAGGCTGTGCGTGATCCGCCCGGTCGATGGCAGGAAGTTGTTATAGGGATCCTCGGCGTTGATGCGGCACTCGATCGCGTGACCGTTGAACCGGACATCCTCCTGTTTGTAGCTCAGGATCCGCCCGCGCGCCACGCGGATCTGCTCCTTGACAATATCGATGCCGGTGACCAGCTCCGTGACAGGATGCTCCACCTGCAGACGGGTATTCATCTCCAGGAAGTAGAAGTTCTCGTCTTTGTCCAGGAGGAATTCGATCGTACCCGCGTTCACGTAGTCCACTGCTTTGGCGGCTTTGACTGCCACGCTACCCATGAGCTCACGCAGTTCATCGTCCACGGCAGACGAGGGCGCCTCTTCCAGCAGCTTTTGATGACGCCGCTGCAGCGAACACTCGCGTTCCCCCAGATGGATCACGTTCCCGTGCGTATCCGCCAGGATCTGGATCTCGATGTGGCGCGCGCCCTCGAGCAGCTTCTCCAGGTAAACGTTGCCATCGCCAAATGCAGATTCCGCCTCCCGCCGCGCGGACTGCAGGAGGGCTGGCATATCCTCCAGGCTTTTGACCTCCCGCATGCCCTTGCCACCGCCGCCCGCGGTCGCCTTGATCAGCAGGGGGAAACCGATCCCTGGCGCCGCGGCAAGCAGCTCCTCGTCCGTCAGGTTGCCAACACCTTCCGTGCCCGGGACCACCGGCACCCCGGCCTTGATCACCGTTGCCCGGGCTTCGGCCTTATCCCCCATGGCCGCAATGGACGAAGGCTTGGGACCGATAAAAGCGATCCCCGCAGCTTCGCACGCCGCGGCAAAATCCTCCCGCTCTGCCAGAAAGCCGTAGCCAGGATGGACCGCATCGGCGCCACACTTCCGAGCGATATCGATGATCTTATCGGCGCGCAGGTAGGATTCGCGACTGGGAGCCGGACCGAGCAGGTAGGCTTCGTCTGCATAGCGCACGTGCAGCGCGTGGCGGTCCACCTCGGAATAGACCGCGACCGTGTCAATCCCCAGCTCGCGGCAGGCACGGATGATGCGTACCGCAATTTCTCCACGATTGGCAACCAAGACTTTTTTGAACATGAGGACACCTCCAGCGGTCAAACGCCAGGCATCAGCCTAATATAAGGCTGATCGCCGATGGCTGAAAGCTTACAACGGAATATTCCCGTGCTTCTTCGCCGGGTTGCTATCGCGTTTATTACTCAGCATCTCCAAGGCGTTGATCAGGCGTGGGCGGGTCTCCTTTGGCTCGATGACATCGTCAATATACCCGCGTTCTGCAGCCACATAGGGGCTCGCAAACTTCTCACGGTATTCTGCCACCAGCTCAGCTTTGCGCTGGACAGGATCTTCCGCTTTCTCAAGGTCCTTACGGAAGATGATATTCACGGCGCCGTCGGGTCCCATGACCGCGATCTCTGCCGAGGGCCAGGCAAGGTTCAGATCGCTGCGGATGTGCTTGGACGACATGACGCAGTAGGCGCCGCCATAGGCTTTACGCGTGATCACGGTCAGCTTGGGCACCGTCGCTTCACAGTAGGCATACAGCAGTTTTGCCCCTGAGCGGATGATTCCGTGGTGCTCCTGATTGGTGCCCGGGAGGAAGCCTGGCACATCCTCGAAGGTAATGATCGGGATATTGAACGAGTCACAGAAGCGCACGAAGCGCGCCCCCTTTTCGCTGGCATCGATATCTAACACGCCAGCCAGGACCGCAGGCTGGTTTGCCACGATCCCTACCGAGTGTCCGCCCAGGCGCGCAAACCCGACCACGATGTTGGCCGCGTAGTTCTCGTGGATCTCGAAGAACTGCCCGCCGTCCACGATCATGCGCACGACTTCCTTAATATCGTATGGCTTGTTGGGGTCGTCAGGAATAATTGAATCGAGGCGCTCGTCCATGCGCAGCGGGTCATCGCTAAGCACGAACGGCGCATCCTCCATGTTATTCTGCGGAAGATACATCAGCAGCTTGCGGATCAGGTAGAGCGTATCGGCTTCGCTGTCCGCGGCAACGTGACAGACGCCTGACTTTTCTGAATGGACGCTGGCGCCACCCAGCTCTTCAAAGGAAACCTCCTCGTGCGTCACGGCCTTGACCACGTCGGGTCCGGTCACGAACATGTAGGAGGTATTGCGGGTCATGAAGATGAAATCGGTGAGTGCTGGCGAGTAGACCGCGCCGCCCGCACAGGGTCCCATGATCGCGGAGATCTGCGGGATGACGCCGGAAGCCAGGGTGTTGCGCAGGAAGATATCGGCATAGCCGCCCAGAGCCACTACCCCCTCCTGGATGCGCGCCCCGCCCGAGTCATTCAGGCCGATCACCGGCGCGCCGTTCTTCATCGCCATGTCCATGATCTTGCAGATCTTCTCGGCATGGACCTCGCCAAGGCTCCCGCCGAACACGGTGAAGTCCTGCGAGAAGACGTATACAAGCCGTCCTTCGATCGTGCCCCAGCCTGTCACGACCGAATCGCTCATGAACTTCTGTCCATCGAGGTTGAAGTCATGCGTGCGGTGCTGGACAAAGGAGTCCAGCTCGCGAAATGAGCCTTTGTCCAGCAGGAGATCGATGCGCTCGCGGGCGGTTAGCCGTCCCTTTTTGTGCTGTGTTTCGATCCGCTCCGGTCCCCCGCCCAGGCGCGACCTGACTTTGCGCTCACGCAGGCCCTGAATATTCGTTTGGTTGCTCATGTTCCTCGCTTCTGATCAGAAATGTCCTTGTCTTGCGGCTGAGTGCGCTGGCAAGCGTCACCGTGACCAACAGCAGCGAGGCGACCAGCGCAAACAGCAGATTTGCTCTCGGGATTTCAAAAACCGCTCGCTCGATCCAGTATTCCAGCAGCCACAGGAATGTGGCGATTGGAATTGCCAGCCGTGTCCATGACTTTCCCGTGAAGAGCCCCCACAAGAGCACGATGCCCGTCAAGGTCCAGGCAGCTCCCGTTATGGACAGATACAGCGGCGAGAGACGCGCCTCGAACTCGATCAGCACGTCCCACCAGCGCAGGGCAGCCAGCCAGCGAACCACGCCCCACGCTGATAAGCTTAACACCAGCCACAGGAGCAGGGTTACACCGAAAGGTCGTTTCCGAATCATGGATTCAACGGTCCAGGTGAACGGTGTTATTCATCTGCGGCCGTAGCACGGTAATGCATAAGTTGTTTTCCGCCGTAATAAATCTTGAGCGGCTCGAGATATGCATTGAATTGACCCTTGTACGGCTGTTGATCCAGAATCACGGGGTTGGCAAGGACGTAATCGAGCCCGATACTCCGGAGATACTCGCCTCCCTGCCTGGACTGCAGCGCCTGGAAATAGGCGTAACTATTGATCAAGCCATCCATATTGACAACCGTGCGGTCGTGGATGAAGTAACCCACGTTCCCGCCGCCGGTCAGCCCGATGATGCTGCCCGGTTCGGTGTGCTCCTCCAGCAGCGGGACGATATCCATGTAGGCGGTGTCCGGGTCCCAGTGATTGTAAGGCATCGAATCTCGGATCGCGCCCCAGAACGAGGCGCCCATGCCGATGCCCACGAGGCCAGCCAGGCCCCAGGCGATCAGCTGGCTATATGGTAGTCGGCGAATCAGCGAATACAGGATGCCCAGTACCAGACTCAGCGTAAGAACAATAATGACCATCTGGCTGATCCAGTACCACTCCTTGTGAGCAGCATACCCCAGGGCGCTGTAGTACAGGACTTGCAGCCAGGCGCCACTGAGCAGCGGGATCAGGCTCAACTGTGTGACGGCGATCTTGCTTTTCCTTCTGTTCAGGAGAAGGACAAGATAGAAAAGCACCGCAAATAGCGTCAGGAGGATCAAGTAACGCCAGGTATCCTCGATTCGCAGGAGCCAGTACAAGCGCTCTGCCCATTCTCCGACGATGCGTGAGACCGGTCGCCAGGCGTTCTCGTCGGTGCGATAGCTCAA
>DAITPI010000320.1:0-5538 GCA_036833655.1 Anaerolineales bacterium
TTTCAGCGACTCATGAACCTGAAGAAAGCGTAATCAAGATTTTCGGATCGTGGTCTCCGTGGTTAGTAAGACCGAGCTGACGATCATCACGTTCACGTTATCCACCATTAAAACAAAGAGCGAAACCTACGACCGGTTTCGCTCTTTGCTCTCCAGATGCCCCGCAAGATAAGTTTGCAAGCGACCAATATGGGCTCCCTGGGTCATCGCCTCGTATGAGAATAGTATAGTGATTTCAGAAGAAAAGTCAATTGCTTCCCAATTTTTAGTTTGCTAGATGTTGTTTTCAGCTCTCAAAAAGTGCCAAGAATGCAACAGAATCATACGAAATGGACATATGAGACATATGAAACAAGGTGTAAAAAACCGAAACCTAAGAATTACACAGTAGAGGTCCGGGGTTCGAGTCCCTGTGCACCCACAAAATTTGCAGGTAGATAGCCTGCACAAGGCAAACACCCCCGTGACTCGGGGGTGTGCTCTTATGGGGGTTGTGAAAGCGTCACAACCATCATGTATATCTTGCTGGATGGACAGCAAACACATCCTGGAAATGGAAGCCTTAGCGCGCCCGCTCGGGGCTGTCAGAATTGGATTGAGCATGTGGCGTTGAAACAGGTGCGAGAGAGGGACGGTCATCCGGGATATGCTCGCCTGGGCGATCGATATTTTCTGCCAGTCTCCATTCCAATAGGGATTGCAGAAAGGCAAGAGTGGATTCTGCGCCTTGATTCTCATTCGGCCGGTCTGAATGCAGGCCGTCGCGGCAGCCGCCGGTCGTCGGGTCGTAGACCGGTACGTGCAGGTCGTTTCGTCCCAGAAACCACTCGAAGGACCGGCGAGCTTCCTTTTGCCAGTTTTTTTCTCCGGTGAGCTGGTATGCTTCCAGACAGGCAGAGACCATGGACTGCGCCTCCACCGGCTGTTGATCGAAGAGGGCGCGTTCGCCGCCCCGCGGATAGAAACCATTCGATCCAATGGGAACGAAATGCCTGCCGCCCGTATCTGATCGCTGCAAATCCGCCAGCCAGCGGAGCGAGTCGAGTCCCACCGCCGTCATTGCAGGCTGGGATAGCGACTCGCCGCTGACCAACATGGCATGTGAGAGCGCCGCGTTGCAGTAGGTGAGCCTGTCTTCGAACCAGCTCCAGTCCGCGGCGTGATTGCTTTCATATAGCACAAGCAATCTGTTTGCCAGTTCCTCCTGCACCTGGGTGACGCGCCGGTCACCGGCAAAACGCTGCAGATATTCGTGAATGCCAATGAGCGCAAAAGCCCAGGCGCGCGGGCTGGTTGTTTCCAGGATGGCGAGCAGAGACAGCTGGAAGACCCGGGCAGCCATATGGTGAAGAGCAGGCGTGTTTGACCTGCCAAGGACGGTGCCCAGCGCCCACAGCGCACGCCCATGGCTGTCGTCCGAGCCACTCTCTTCCAGCCAGTTGCGCTGGTAATCCATGAAGTTGCGAAAGCGTCGCGTCTCTGTGTTGAAGGCATACCAGGTGAAGGCAAGGTAGCGGGTTGCCAGGTCGGTCGCCTCCTTGTTGCCCAGTTCCTCGAGGAGGACGCTTACCATCAACGCGCGTGCATTGTCGTCCGTCGTGTACCCCTCGTGATAGTTCGGTATCGTGAAAACGGCATGTTGCAGGATGCCGGTCTTGTCCGTCAGGTGGTGCAGGTGATCCAGCTTAACCGGAGGCAATTCTGCTGGACGCTTATCCAGGGGTCTGACTGCAAACTCAGCCGCGGCATGGTAACGGTGTTCGGCGCGCGCCCGTTCAAATGTCTTCATGTAACGCCGCGCAACCTGCGGCCAGATCATATCCCGGCCGAACAGATAGGCGCGCTTTCGCATGGCATGCCGTTTCGACTCATTTCCGAGCAGATCGATCACCTGGTCCGCCAGCGCCCGCGGGTCAGCGAAAGGCACCAACGCCCCGCGCTCCTCCGCCAGCATTTCTTCGGCATACCAGTAGGGTGTGGAAATGATTGCCTTTCCGGCTCCCAGGGTGTACGCCAGTGTACCGGAAGTGATCTGCGCCGCATCGAGATACGGCGTGATATAGATGTCCGAAGCGCTGATGAATTGGACCAGTTCTTCCAGGCTGACAAAGCGGTTATAGAAAATCACATTCGCTTCCACACCCTTTTCGCGAGCCAGCCACTGCAGGGAAAGACGATACGATTCCCCATCGGTCTGGATTACGTGAGGGTGGGTCGCGCCGACCACCATATACACCACATTTGGGTATTTTTCCAGAATGGCGGGCAGCGCTGCGATGACGTTCTCAATGCCTTTGTTGGCTGAGAGCAGGCCGAAGCTCAGCAGGACGTTTTTGCCTTCCACTCCAAAGAGATCCTTGTGAAAGCTCGGGTCCACAAATGCCACATCCGGAATGCCGTGCGGGATCAGGTCGATCTTTTCTGCAGGGACATGATAAATAGTCTGCAAAAACTCCGCGCCGAGCTCGCTCATGACGACTACACGATCTGAAAGGGAAACGATCTCCTCGAGGACGCGGCGCTGGTCAGGATTGGGATTGCGCAGGATGGTGTGTAGCGTGGTCACGACGGGCATACGGAGCTGGCGCAGCGTTTCCAGGATGTAACTACCGGCACGGCCCCCGAAGATGCCGTATTCATGCTGCAAAGACACCATATCCACATTATTGATGTTCAGGAAATCGGCGGCGCGGCGGTAGGATTCGATATCCTTCTCGGCCAGCTCAAACCGGACGCGCGGCGGATATTCATAGCCGGCTTCCGTGTCGTTGACCGGCAGGGCAATGCACGCCGTGCCTTTGTATTCCTCCGCCACGGATTCACATAGATCGGTCGTGAATGTGGCGATTCCGCATTGGCGCGGCAGGTAATTACCGATGAAAGCAATTCGCTTGATGATCGAGTGTTTGGTCTTTTCCATAAAACGTTTCCTCTATTGTTTTGCTGCCCGGATGATTGCATGGCGCAGGTTCTGGTGATTTCTTATCGGTCCCAGCCGGTCGGCTGTTACTTCCGGATGCTATCCTTTTGCTGCCTGGACACGCTCGAATTCTCCTCGAGAAGGTCTTTGAGTAGTGACAGGTTCTCCTGAAGTTGTTTCTTGAGGTTTTTTTCCAAAACACGCTGGTTGACTTGAAAGAAATTGATCCGGGTGACCTGTGTTGAAATATCGATCTGGGTGGAGCCGTTGTCCGTTTCGAACGTATAACAAGTATGTGTTTGCCACGGGCCGGAGAGCGACTTGAAACCATACTTCTTGTTCGGCTCGTATTCCGTCACCTCGAATGTGCCCTGGATCCGGCGGCCCAGTAAATGACCGATGCTTCGAAAGGAAGTGCCTCTCTGACTGGCCCCCGCGGAAAGCCGGGCGGATGCTAATGTGCCATACTGCCATCGAAAATCGTTCTCCGGCGTGCTGACAAAATCGAAGACCTGTTGGACGGGTCGTCCGATGTGTGTGCTTGAGGCTAGATTGATCATGGGTCCTGCTCCTTCGTCTCTTTTCGTGCAGTCCTGTGGTCCCAATCAAGAAAGACATCCCGCCGTGAGACGGGATGGCCACAGGAGCAGTACTGTTAATACAAGCGCAATTTACCCCGGGAGCTATTCCAGTCCAGGGGCAAGCAAAGAAATCGGTCGTTCTTACCGGCTCAGGCGTGGGTTGAGGTGGATCCCGTGTAAAAAGACTGGATGTAAGATTTCATACTTCTTGGCGGGTCAGGCTTTTGACACGCAGGGTTCTATTGCTTTGAAGTAATGCTGTCTTTACGACTGTCGTACTCCTGCTCCGAGATCAGTCCCTTGTCGCGCAGATGTTGATTTCTTGCCAACTGGGACGGGCCTGTGCCATGCTGTCTGGTCGTGTACATGTCGGCGTTATCCAGCACGAAATTGTGGTGGAGGGCAGATCTTTGGCCGTTACGAAACAAGGGCACGAGCACGAACAGCAAAAGGATGCCGACGCACATGCCCGATGGCAGGGGAAATCCCACCGTGTTCTGGAAAACCGTTCCGATCACGATCAATGCGGCGATGATAGCGAGGCCAATAAGGAGCGTTTTGAGGAAACGTCCTCGGTCCCGGTCCACATACCAGTAGCCGGAGCCGGGTAGTAGCATGTTAAGCAACCCGGCGAGCAGCGGATTCTTCTTTTCCATGGCAACCTCTATTTCTGGGAGGGAGAAAAGCCAGCAAGAATCCCCCCGGGTGCCGGCCGTGCCTCTCAATCTCATTGTAGCACGCCGGGGGAGGAAATGCGTAACGGGTATTTAGCCATTCAAAAGACGGAAAGCGCTTCGATCCCCCTTGAACATGAAGACGTATCGCTTACGGCTCGATCGGTGCGGCCGTCGCGGCGCGTTCCTCGCGCGCCTTGGCGGGGCTGACTTTCAGCGCATGATCGCTTAATGAATACGCATTGAACATGCTGACGGCTTTGTCGGCTTCGGCCTGCTCGCTCATGGTGATAAAGGCAAACCCCTTGGACTCGCCGCTTTTGCGTTCCTTGATTACCTCTACGGCCGTGACCTTGCCTGCCTGTGCGAAGAGAGTATTCAGCTCCTCGTCGGTTGTCGTCTTCGAAAGATTGCCTACATATATTCTGGTTTCCATTTTTACTGCTGCTTTCTCCGGCAAGGCTGCCGGGATAAGAAAGGCCGCCTACCCAGTAACAGGGTGGATGGCGTTGAAAACGTACGAATCCAGTGATTCAATACTCAACTGTTGCGTGGAACAGTGCCTGGAGAAGATTACGAAATCGGCTCGACGCCAAGTTGATCGATGATCGCCTGGAGCCCGGCGCCGTCGGTTGGCTCGACAACCCAGGACGTGATCTTATTATCCTTGACGGTTACCTTTGTCTTTTCCACCTTACCAGAAAAGATTTTGTTCGTCGCAGGGACCACACCCATGTTCATGCTCGTCAGGTCGAATGAGCCGGTATGTGTGCCGCTCAGTTGTGACGTGGTTTTTACGACATCACCTTCCGCGCCGATCACCTTGAAATGATAGTCCAGATCCGGGAAGGCGGTCTTCAAGCTGGAGCTCATTCCAAGCCAGGCATCCTTGTCGATGGACTCGGGCATGGCTCCGCTAAACTTAAAATTATCAGCGAGCATGGATTTTGCATTCTCAAAATCACCCTTCTGGATGGAATCCACAAGGGCCTGTACAGTTTCTCTTTTATTCACAATGTCTTCCTCTACTACTTATGGTGCGAATTCGAAGCGCATGGGCCCGGGATTCAATGGATGTTCCCTATGAAACACCCTCCACTACCCCCTAATCGATAAACACTCTGTTTATGAAATGCCTGTATCAGTGTAACACACTATTGGGCAAAAATACGCGGCGAGCTGAAACGGAAGCGACTCGTCCGCCACTCTGTCCCGATCCTCTGGCTCGAAAGAGGCGGCGCAAAATGTTTCCGGTCGAAGAGAGGAGCAAGCCTGGCAATGACAATTGTCGAATGCAGTACAGTGTAGTATTGATTTCGAGCGAGAAAACTCTGACCTCCCCAGCGCAGGTCATAGCTCAGCA
>DAITPI010000321.1:0-5487 GCA_036833655.1 Anaerolineales bacterium
ACAGCGCATCCAGATCGACCTCCGGTTCCGGCTCTTCGAGCTCCGCGGCGAGCGGTTCGGGGTCAGGGACGGTGGGTTCCGCCAGTGGCGGGGTAGGCGTCACCCCGAGCGATTGCAGAATGTTGCCGACGCTCTCGCGCACCAGGAGCATCTCCTTCACCGTCGGCAGGATGTGGTCCGACCGGGCGACATCTTTGCCTGCCAGCATCAGCGCGTGGGAGGCATCCACCGGGATCAGGATCAGATCATGATCCTCCCCGCGGAAGACGTGATAGTTTTTCGGATCGTCCTGGTGGATAAACTTCGAGACCTTCAGGCTGGCGCTGTAGATCGACATCAATGCCGAGAGCAGCGAGACTTCCATACTGCTATCGTATAGATCCCCGGCTCGGGCGATCACCCGTCCACGCGCGCTGATCAGGAAGACCGCGTCCGCCTGGACTTTCTGGCGAAAGTCGATCAGAAGCTCGGAGAGAGTCTGGCGATGCTCGTCGGCTTCCCGGCTGGACTCCGGTGGGAAGATGGTCCGTACAAGCCCCAGGCTCCGCTCGACCGCATCCAGAAAATCTGCCATGGGAATGGGCTTATCAAAGATCGCCACTGCGCCTGCGCTCAGCATTTCCGTACGCGCCTTGCGCTCGTGAAACCCGGAGATAAAAATCGTTTTCAATCCCGGATTGCGCCTCTTGACTTTGTGCATCAGCTCCACGCCCGAGATCCCCGGCAGCAGATAATCCGCCACCAATAGGTCCACCTTGCGGCGCGAAGCCTCGAGCAAAGCCTCTTCGCCCGAGGGCGCGTCGATGAGGTCGAGCTCGTGCCCCAGCGTTTGCAGGGTCGCGTGCAGGAGGCGGACTATATCGCGTTGATCGTCAACGATGAGGACAGTTTGCGCGGGCATAGCACTATCTTACGAGGCTTGGACGAGGTGACAAGCCACCCAATGGTCAGGACTGACCTCGATGAACGCCGGTTCGTCCACGGCGCATTTTTCAATCGCCACGGGACAACGCGGATGGAACCGGCAGCCCCTCGGGGGGTTCAACGGGCTCGGAACGTCGCCCTTCAGAATAGTGCGCTGCCTCTTCAGCCGCGGGTTGGGGATCGGAATGGCAGACATCAACGCCTGCGTGTACGGATGCAGCGGGTTGCGGAAAAGCTCCTCACGCGAGGTCATCTCAACCATCTTGCCGAGGTACATCACCGCCACGCGGTTGGATACGTGCTCGACAACGGAAAGATTATGGGCAATGAACAGGTAGGTCAGGCCGAACTCGCCCTGCAAATCCTTGAGGATATTCAGAACCTGGGACTGGATGGAAACATCCAGGGCCGAGACCGGCTCATCGCAGATAATGAAACGCGGTCGCAGTGCCAGCGCACGCGCAATCCCAATCCGCTGGCGCTGGCCGCCCGAGAACTCATGCGGATAGCGGCGGGAGTGATAGCTTTCCAGACCGACTTTGCTGAGGGTCTCGAGCATGATATCCACACGCTCGCGCGGCGTGCCGATCCTGTGGATGTGCAATCCCTCCATGATCGATTCGCCGATGGGCACGCGCGGGTCAAGGGAAGCGTACGGGTCCTGGAATATGATCTGCATATCGCGACGTGCGACCTTCATCTCACGCGGCGTCATGGAAAAGACATCCCTGCCCTCAAACTTGACCGTGCCCCCGGTAGGCTCGATCAGCCTGAGCATGGTGCGCCCGACGGTGGTCTTGCCACAGCCGGATTCGCCCACCATACCCAGCGTTTCCCCCTTGCGCACGAAGAAACTGACATCGTCCACTGCTTTGACCTGATTAACCACGCGCTGCAGCAAGCCTGCACGCACAGGGAAGTACTTGACCAGATTGTTGACTTCGACAAGGATTTCCCCTTTACCATTGCTGTTCGTTTCCATGTTGAGCGCTCCAATAACCGGCAGTCTTTAACTGACCTTCAGCGGAGCGACATGGCCATATTCCTCCGCGTTTTGATATAACCAGCAGCGAACAAAGTGACCCGGCTTGACTTCCTGGAGCTCCGGTTTGACTTCAGCACAGATCGTGCAGCCATACTTGAAACGCGCCTGGCAGCGCGGCGCAAACCGGCAGCCGGGCGGTAGATTGACCAGGTTCGGCACCGATCCGGGGATCACATCCAGCCGCTCCTTGATCTCACCCAGGACGGGGATCGAGCCGATCAGCCCCTGCGTGTAGGGGTGCAGCGGCTGGTCGAACAGGGTGTTGACATCGGTTTGCTCCACGATCTCACCGGCATACATCACCGCAACACGCTCCGCCATCTCTGCCACCACGCCCAGGTCATGGGTGATCAGAATAACAGAAGTGCCCATCTCGCGCCGCAGGTCGCGCATCAGGTCCAGGATCTGCGCCTGGATGGTCACATCCAAAGCTGTGGTCGGCTCATCGGCGATCAGGAGCTCGGGGACACAGGCAAGCGCCATGGCAATCATGACCCGCTGCGCCATACCACCGGAAAGCTCATGAGGATAGGCCTCGGCGCGACGCTCGGGGTCGGGCACGCCGACCATCTTGAGCAGCGCTACGGCGCGCTTCCAGCCCGCATCTTTCCCCAGATCCTGGTGCACATCCAGCACTTCGGCGAGCTGGTCGCCCACTTTGAACACCGGGTTGAGAGCCGTCTGCGGCTGCTGAAAGATCATCGAGATGCGGTTGCCACGGACCTTGATCATCTCATCTTCGGGCAGCTCGAGAAGGTTATCACCATCCAGTAAAATCTGGCCTTCATCGATCCGTCCTGGCTTGGAGATCAACCGCATGATCGAAAGCGATGTCACACTCTTGCCGCAACCGGACTCGCCCACCAGCCCCAGCACCTCACCCGGATACACTTCGAAACTGACGCCATCCACGGCGCGCACTACACCGTCTTCGGTGTAGAAATACGTCTTCAATCCCTTTACTTCCAACAAAGGTCTGTTGTTATTCATTACAGGAAGCTCCCGTGTTCAGGAATGAACGCATTATAGCAAAGTTTTATCCGATTACTGCTTGAGACAGAGAGACTCAGTGATTTTTCATTCGCTGGTAAGGCACAGCGACAAGAGTATCAGGGCGCGCATGCCAGACCGTAGTCGAACTCTTCGATGTCAGCGAGGGCGGACGAAGAGGATGGATCGAGGGTAAACCCGCAGAAATCGGGGCGCGTCGCTGCCACTTTGAGGCGCAGATACAATGGGATCGAGGGAAGATCTGCGGCGAAGATCGCCTGCGCCTCCTGGTGGAATGCGTATTCCGGATCGGTAGGCACCGTCTGCAACGCTTTCTGGCAGGCCGCATCGAAGACGGGATTCTTGTATCCACTTACGTTGGTCCCGACCCAGCGATTGGAACCCGTGGGAATTTGTGAGCTGGTAAACCAGCTGCACTGCGGCTCGAGGCTGTTCACCCCCATGGCATACTCGGCAAGGTCGAACTGGCGCCCGAAGAGCGGACCGGTGGGACCCTGCGCGTAAAAATCAGAAGCATTGGAGTAAATAACGTTCAGGCCGATGCCACATTCCGCAAGCGACTGGGCAAAGATCTCGGCGACCTGGTGGCGCTGCGCCGCCGAGCTGGTGTAATAGTTCAGGACAAGAGACGCATCGGCAGGAACATTCGTCACGCCGAAGGCCCGGCGCGGTGTCGACGGGTCATTATCATGGTCACGCCAGCCCACCTCGTCAAGGATCTGCTTGCCAGAAGCCGGGTTGAAGGCGTAGGTCTGTACGTTGGCGTTGTGCAGGGGATGGTCCGCCGGGAGGTAGCTATCGGGCACCTGTGACAGGCCAAACAGGACCGTATCCACCACTCGCTGGCGGTCGAGGCAGAGGGCGATCGCCTGTCGCGTACGTTTGTCGCCGAAGAAATCCGGGCGATCTTTCTTGATGTCGAAGCCATCGTCATAGGCGGCAGGCGTAATCCCGAGCGCCAGCCACTCCATGACCATGGTTTGCGCCGTGAGAAGGTTCACCTGATTATCGAGGCGCATCTGCTGGAGAAGACCGACCTGTCCATCGAGCCGCACCGAGGGGTCGAGCAGGTCACAGGTCCCCTCCACCAGAGCGCTGACCGCCGCATTGGCATCCGGGAAGATCAGGAAGTTCAGCTCGTCGAACTTTGGCAGTCCGCTGCTGGCGCGGAAGTAGTTGAGATTCTTGACGAAGTGCAGGCGCTTGCCAGGCTCCCATTCGTCAATGATATAGGGGCCCCAGCCAAGGGGCAGCTTCGCCGAAACATCCACTTTCAACAGCTGGTCTGCAGGGAACTGGCTCCAGGCATGTTCGGGCAGCGGCATCCAGAAATTGGTGTAGTACTCGGGATCGATAAAACCGGGCTTGCCCCACCACTGGATGGTGGTCTCGTCGGCGGCCTCATACGTCTCCGTACGGTCGATCACATATTTCGAAACAGGAGTCACAGCATTCGAGGCCGTTTGAAACGCGTAAATGGAATCGGTGGTGGTGAGAGGCTCGCCATCCGACCACATCAGGCCTTTCAGCATGGTAAAGGTGACCACCATCTGGTCCATTTGCAGGCTGCTGGAGCCGTCATACGTGATCGCACAGTCATCGCTGCGACAACCGCTCGGTCGCACCTTCGTCCCTGTGGCAAGCAAGACCACGTTCCCGCTTGAATCCACTACACTGGACCCCGCGCCCACTGTCACGGGTGTGACCTGCGCATCGCCATCCTCCAGGCTGGGTAGCTTCTCGAGAATGATGGGCTCATAGGCATATTCCACCGCGTCCATCGGACCATCGTAAAGGGCAGAGAGAACGCTGCGGGCAGCGGCATTGAGGCTGCCATAAGGATACAGGGTGGTTGGCTCTTCACCCAGACAAACATTCAGAATACGCGTCACCGGCGTCCCGGTCGGCGCAACGGGCGGTGTCACCGTAGGCGTAGCGGGAACGAACGGCGTGACCGGTACCTGGGGTGCACAGGCAGGCAACGCTAAAGCAACAAGAAGGAAAGAAAGTAGGGCTTTTGTAAGGAGTCTCATGCAACCTCCCTCTAGATTGTAGTCGGATTTCTATATTTTTTGAGGATGAACATCAATAGTAGCACGAGGACAGGGAGCGCGATCAACACGATCCCGAGCATCCTGCTATTGTCCCCCTGAACCTCGGCAGGAGGCGGCGTCGCAACCGGAGTCAGGAACGCGGCACGCGGGATTTTGACATCGGCCGCATTGGACTCACGCAGTGAGGCGGTATCGCTCCAGAGCCTGTTCTGACGGAGAATGTAAGCCGTCACGCTCCAGGCATCCTCCTCTGCCAGGCTCCCGGGCTTCCAGAACGGCATGGTTGCCCGGATGTAGGCATGCAGTTGCGCCGCGTCGGGGAACTTCGCCAGGGTGCTCTCCCCGATTAGAGCGGGGATCTCTTTGGGGATTGTAAAACCGCTATCGTAGGGATTGGGACCATGGCAGCCGCTTTCCCAGCAATACTCTTCTTCGGGGGGGTAGGTTGCCCGG
>DAITPI010000322.1:0-5467 GCA_036833655.1 Anaerolineales bacterium
CTCGGCCGCGTATTGGATCATCAGACCAAGCGCGGAGAGCAAAGCTTAAGTTCGTCGGCCTGTCGGATGATCTCACCACAGAGCACACAGAGACCATGGAGAAAACCTCTTAAGAAAGCTCCGTGCGCTCGGTGTTCTCCGTGGTGAACGTGTTTTCGCCCATCATTCCTGGCACTCCCGAAAGCCATCCGGGCGTTTTTGACCTGATGGTAAAATTATTCGCCTATCCATCGTTGCCGCTGCAAAATTCCATATTCTGTACGAAAGAAATTTATCAAATACATATGAATTCGTTGTCTACCGAGTTAGAAGGCCGGCATCCGGGCTTGGGGAGTGAGGATGCCAGAGACTTCCTGTGGCTACATATCAAAGATCTACCGTACTTTCGCTCTCTGCTCCGGGCAGTGGAGGCGCAGTTCTATACGCAGTTCAACCTCCAGGCGCCCACGCTCGATATCGGCTGCGGCGAAGGACATTTCGCTGAGCTCACGTTCAACCGCAAGATCGAGGTAGGGCTCGACCCCTCCTATACCTCGCTCCACGAGGCGGAAGGACGTCACGTTTATCAGCTGTTAACCGAGGCGGACGGCGGCCGCATGCCCTATCCCGGCGGATATTTCCAGAGCGCGTTCAGCAACTCTGTGCTGGAGCATATCCCTCACGTGGAACAGGTCCTGCAGGAAGCCGCCCGCGTGCTCAGCCCGGGCGCGCTGTTCGCCTTCTGCGTGCCCAACCATCGCTTCAATGAGTCGCTATCCGTCTCGCGTTTTTTGGAGAAGCTGCACCTGGGCGGGCTGGCGAAGCTTTACCGGCGCTTTTTCACATACATCGCCCGGCATCGCCACCTGGATGACCCTGCCGTGTGGACGAAGCGTCTGGTAGATGCGGGATTTGTCGTGGAAAAATGGTGGGACTACTTCCCGCCCCGCTCGCTGGCGATACTCGAATGGGGACATTACTTCGGGCTGCCGTCCTATTTGATCCGCAAGCTGACGGGGCGCTGGATCCTGGTCCCTGCCCGCTGGAACCTGGCGCCGATCTATCGCTGGCTGCAGCCCCATGCGCAGGCTGTCCCCAGCCCGGATGGCGTCTGCACCTTTTATCTTGCCCGCCGGGCTCACTAGGGCAGGTCATTGTGTCTGCCTTCTTGCGCAAGTATTCCTATTATCTTGTTTCCATCTTCCGGCTGTTCTCTGGCTTCGATCGGCCTCTCCTGTTGCTGCGAATCTTTTTGACGCCGGGCTACCGGGACGTCCAAACGATCGGTCTACGCAGCCACAGCTTGCAGCTCAAAGTCCGTGGGGCGCTCGACATCTGGACCATCAAGGAAACCTTCCTGGATCGCTTTTATGAACGACATGGCTTTGCCGTACAGCCGGGCTGGCGGGTGATCGATATCGGCGCCGGGCTGGGCGATTACGCACTGTACGCGGCGGTCACCCAGCCACAGGCGCAGGTCTGCGCTTTTGAGCCTTTTCCCGAGTCCTTTGCGCTCATGCAGGAAAACCTGCGACTCAATGCCATCACGAGCGTCCGCGCGCTCAACAACGCGATCGCGGCAGACTCGGGTGAGCTGATCCTTGATTTGACACACGGGGAGCCATTACAATTCCAGAGTCACGCCCGCAAAATCAGCCGGATCAAGCAGGGTCTTTCGGTGCAGGCTTTCTCGCTGGCGGATGCCCTTGCAATGTTGGAGATAGAATCCTGCGATCTATTGAAGATGGACTGCGAAGGCGCTGAGTATGCCATCCTGTTTAGCACGCCGCCCTCTGTGCTGGAGCGGATCGAGCGGATCGTGCTGGAATATCACGAGAATATTGTCAAATATATGCATCCTGATCTGGTTCATTTTCTCGAGAAGCACGGGTATCAAGTGGAGACCTTTCCCAACCCGGTGTACTGGTACTACGGCTATCTGCGCGCGATCCGGAAAAGGTAGGAGCACCGGTCCATGCAAGAACCGAGTGTTTTGGATTTCGTAAAAAGCCGTTTCCATCACTGGCGGCGCAGGCTCCAATCTTCCGATGGCGAGGTGGAAGATGAGATCCTCGCCCCGGATCTCTGGAGACGGGAAGCCGCGGACGCCGTTGCAGCGGACGCGGCGGCTCCCCGGACCGTGTTCCGCTTTGCGTGGCCCGTCCTGCTGATCCTGAGCATGGGACTATGGGCGCAGCTCGCCCTCGAGCCTCGCACTGGAGGGGCGCGAGGCTGGCAATTCGGCTTCATGCTTTACCTGCTGACCGCGCTGGTACTCCTCGCCCTGCACACGCGCGGCGGGTGGGCGCTGCAGCCGTGGGCGGAGACGATGCCCGCCGTGGTAACGGAGCCGACCTTCCTGCGGTCGGCGTTCCTCTTCCTCATCTCACTGGTTTTTGCGCTGGTTGCTTTCATCGCCTTTACAGGAGGCTTGTTTACTCCCTTCAACGTCATTACCTGGCTGGTCGCCATCGTCACCATGGTTCTGGCGTTCTGGCGACCTCCCATGAGCCCGCTCGCATGGCTGCGAGATAGCTTCGGGCGGCCTCAATGGAATATCCCCTTCACGCGGTCTGCCTTTGTGGCTCTGGCCGTTATCAGCCTGATCCTGTTCTTCCGCGTGTATCGTCTGGCAGACGTCCCCTCCCAGAGCATCAGTGACCATGCGGAGAAGCTGCTCGATGTCGGGGATGTATTGAACGGAAAGACCCCTGTTTTTTTCCAGCGGAACACCGGTCGCGAGTTCTTCCAGTTCTATCTGACCGCCGCCATCATCCGTCTGTTCGATACCGGGCTGACCTACATGAGCCTGAAGATTGGCACGGTGCTGTGCGGACTGGTGACCTTGATCTACATCTATCTGCTGGGCAAGGAAATGGGCAGCGCCCGCATCGGGTTGCTGGCAGTGGTCCTGGCAGGGATCGCCTACTGGCCGAATATCATCTCACGCTATGGCTTGCGGTTCCCGATCTATCCGCTGTTCTATGCGCCGGCGCTTTATTACCTCGTCTGGGGCTTACGCACGCGGAACCGGTTCGGCTTCATCCTCAGCGGTCTATTCCTGGGACTGGGATTGCACGGATACAGCCCCTATCGAGTCGTCCCGTTTGTCATCGTGGCAGCCGTTGGGCTGTACCTTCTTCATAAGCAGTCAGAGGGCTATCGCGAGCAAGCTGTCTGGGGCTTGTTTATCGTCGCGATGATTTCGTTCATCGTTTTTCTGCCTCTCCTGCGGTATATGATCGAAAATCCAACCATTGTCTTTTATCGCGCCATGACGCGCCTGGGCGATGTCGAACGGCCCCTCCCGGGAGAGCCATGGATGATCTTTCTCTATAACCTGCGAAACGCACTGACCATGTTTGGCTGGGACGATGGCGAGATCTGGCCCATCTCGGTGCCCCATCGCCCGGTGCTGGACGTCGTCACGGCGGTCTTCTTCCACCTGGGCGTGGTGCTGATGGTCATCCGGTATATCCGCCAGCGGCACTGGCTGGATCTCTTTACGCTCGTCTCCATCCCGATGTTGATGTTGCCGTCCATCCTGTCTCTGACGTTTCCGAACGAAAACCCATCCCTGAACCGTACGGCGGCGGCCATTGTGCCGGTCTTCCTGATCGCCGGCCTGGCGTTCGACGCCTTTCTGCGAGCGCTCGAGTCGGCTTCTGAGTCCATCTGGAATCAGCGCTTTGCCTGGGCGATCGGCGGCTTCTTGCTGCTGTGGGCGTCCCTGCAAAACTATGACCTGGTATTCAACCAGTACCGGAAGCTCTACGACCTATCTGCCTGGAATACAACCGAATTGGGCGCCGTGGTGCGCAGTTTCGAGACACTGACCGGCAGCGCGGATACCGCCTGGCTGGTGGGATATCCACACTGGGCGGACAGCCGGCTGGTGATGATCAACGCCGGTCATCCATTCAAGGATAATGCCATCTGGCCGCAAAACTTCGAAGATACCTTGGCGGATCGGCGCCCCAAGCTGTTCCTGATCAACATCAACGATACAGACGATGTGGAGGCACTGCAATCCCTCTATCCACAGGGCTGGCTAAAGGAGTACCAGTCGAAATATGCGACAAAGAATTTCCTGATCTTCTTCGTGCCGGCACAGGAGACCCCGGATCGCTAATGAGCGCCTCCCATCCCGCGGACCGGAGGCGTGAGCGCCTCTGGATCTATGACCTGCTGTTCCTGCTGGTGCTTGTCCTGGCAGGTTATTTGCGCTTAACGGGTGTGAACTGGGGCGAAGGCCAGCACCAGCATCCCGACGAGAATTTCTTCACCAGCGTGCTGGAGGCGTTGCGCGCCCAGGAATGCACGAATCCTTCCATCCCGGTGGACGTGTGTCCCCAGGCGAGCAGGCGCTGGATCAGCCCGGGCGAGTATCTGAACAACAAGACGTCCACGCTCAGCCCGTATAACCGCGGTTTCTCGTTCTATGTGTACGGCAACCTGCCGATGACGCTCACCCGCATCGCCGTGGATGCAAGCCATCCTGAGAATCTGAGGCTGTTCGGACGGCAGATCTCTGCCCTGGCCGACTTGTTCGCCATCATCTTTCTGTATTTCCTTGTCTCGCGTCTGTATAACGCCCGCGTGGCGCTGCTTGCCTCCCTGTTCTCCGCGTTGACGGTGATGCAGATCCAGCAGTCGCATTTCTTTACCGGTGACCTGTTCGTCAACACCTTTGAGCTGCTGGCGCTCTGGTTTGCGGTGGCAATTCTGGGGCAGAGAGTAGAGAGGAGAGAGGAGAGAATCGATAGTGGTGAGGAGAGATTGGAGATTAGTGAGGAAGGATCGGAGAGCGATGCGCCGATTCCCGATGCCCAAAGGTCCGTTTTGCGCTTCCTGATCACCAATCCGTTCTTCCTCTTGAGCATTGGCTTTGGCCTGGCCCTTGGCATGGCCATCGCCTCCAAGATCAACATCGCGCCTCTGGCAGTTGTGCTGCCCGGTGCATTCGTCCTGCGCTACCTGATCCACAGGAAGGAGAGTGGCCAGCCGCTCTTCCGCAACTGGTCGCTGGACACCGATTACTGGACATTTGTGGTGATCTGTCTCATCGCCGGTGGACTCGCGACCGTCGTCTCGTTCCGGATCTTCCAGCCGTATGCTTTTCAGGGACTCGGACTGAACCCGCAGTGGGTCGAAAACATCCGGCAGCAGCGCGTCCAGGCAACCGGCGGCGCGGACGTTCCCTGGGAGCTACAGTGGGCGCGGCGGACGCACCTGTACTCGTTTACCAACCTCACCCTGTGGGGCCTGGGCCTGCCGCTTGGGATCCTTGCCTGGGCTGGATTCCTCTACATGGGTTGGCGCATCCTGCGGGGCGAGTGGCGCCACGCCCTGTTGTGGAGCTGGACCGCGGCGTACTTCGTCTGGCAGTCGCTGCAGTTTAATCCCACCATGCGCTACCAGCTGCCGATATATCCGCTGCTCGCGATGATGGCAGCCTGGTTCGTTTATGAGCTGGCAGGTTCGAAGG
>DAITPI010000323.1:0-5457 GCA_036833655.1 Anaerolineales bacterium
ATCTCACAGGGCTTCCTGCTGGATATCCTTGAACATCCCAACCAAGATAAGTATAAAGGGCAAAGAATATTCGTTGTAGAAATTGATGAATATGCATACCTGATACCGTTTATTGAGGATGAGCGCGAGATCTTCCTGAAAACGATTATTCCAAGCCGTAAAGCGACCAGAAAGTATTTGAAAGGTAGTGAAACATGAGCGATCTAAAACTTCAACGGGATGAACTGGAGCTTCTCGCTTCTTATGAAGCTGAAGAGTGGAAATCGGCCAAGAGCGTTAAGGAGCAAAAAGAGCAATATCGTGTCTACGCGCGTGCAACGCTGCGCAAAGACAAACGCTTGAACATCCGTATCTCAGAGAAAGACCTCCTTGCCATTCAAAAACGCGCTGTCCGCGAGGGCATCCCATATCAAACGCTCATCTCCAGTGTTTTGCATAAGTATGTGAATGGCGAATTTACAGAGAAGTAGACACAAGAAACCAGGACTCGATCTGCCCGCTCTTCGATTACAAGAGCGGGTATTTGTTTATCAATTTTCATGACGGTGATGAATATCGGGCATGTGGCCGTGCTCGTGCTCAGTAAGCGGGTGTTCATGCTCGTGCGCGTGAGCAATGTCTGCCAGGTCATGCTCGTGGAACTCATCGTGCCGGTGACGGTGTTCATGGACGACCGGCATGTGGATGTGGAAATGGGCATGTTCTTCATTCGCCAGCATGAGAGCGCCCGTCGCCATCAGTGCAGCAGCAAAGATAAACGGCAGGGTGATGGGGTCTCGGAAGATGATAAAGGAAAGAAGTACGCCTGCCAACGGCGCCGTACCATACAGCGCGCTGGTCCGCGCGGCGCCCAGCCCACGCATGGAGTAAATGAAAAGCATAGTGCTCAACCCGTAGCTGACGAAGCCAAGCAGAAGAATACCGATCATAGTTATCAAGGGTGGCAGCTGCTGCCCGAGCAAGACGCCGAGAAACAGCGAGAACGTCCCGGCGACGAGGCCTTTCCAGGCGACAATTGTGAGCGGGTCCTTGGCGGAGATGTTGCGCGTGAAGTTGTTGTCCACGCCCCACAGCACACAAGCCAGGATGACGCCCAACGCGCCAACCGAGAAACCCAGGCCGCTCTGGAAATCGGTGGACAGGAGAATGCTGGCAAGCGTGATACCAGAGATCGCCGCCAACGCACGGCGGCTGATCGATTCGCGAAAGAAAAACAGGGCAATCAGGGTTGTCCCCACGCCTTCGAAGTTGAGCAATAAGGAGGCCGTCGAGGCGGGCGTGTTGCGCAGGCTGATCATCAGGATGATGGGCGCCAGGATGCCGCCGGAGATGATGGCGCCCGCCAGCCACCTCACGTCCGGTGCTTTGATGCCTGCTTCGCGTTGACTCAAGGCCAGCCGTTGCGAGAGCTTGACGAGCGAAATCCCTGTTCCACTCCCCAGATATAAGAAGGCAGCCATCAAAACAGGCGACACGTCGACCAACAGTAATTTCGAGAGCGGTGCGCTTGCCCCAAAGAATGAGGCTGCCAGGAGCGCCTGAAGGATGTAGCTCAGGTTTGCCCTCATTGCCCGGACATGCTCTTCAAATCGAACAGGTGATTGGCAAGGGGAATGACATTGACCAGCGGCTCCTCATAGGGATGGACGCTCCGGATCACCCGGATCGCTTCGTCCACCAGCTCGCGCTTGCAGTTGACCTCGACCTTGTATTCGGCAACTTCGCTGATCTTGCCAACTTCGCCATCCAATGGGTCGGCGCCTGGAAGTGGTCGGTAATATCCCTGGATGGGGTATATCGCAACACAATGATCATAACTCCCGATCCGTCCAACACCAATCTTTGCCAGTGCATCGCGGATTTTCAACGCATAGTCCCGGGGGACAAAGATCTCCAGCTTTACATCGGTAAATTCTTTCATTTTTTTACTCCTCGATCTGCTTCCATTGTACAGGATGCGCCTGCTTGTGAGTCTCCCATTCCCGGTCGAGAACAGCATAGTACAGCGAGTCCCACCAGCGATCTTTGAAAAAGCGATTCTCACGGAACCGGCCTTCCAGTTTCATCCCAAGCTTTTCCAGGACGTGGGCGGATGCGGTGTTTTCGGCAATACAGCCAGCCCAGATGCGATGCACACCGAAATGGCGGAAGCCGAAATCGACGATGGCGCGGGAAGCTTCGGTTGCGTAACCGCGCTGCCAGTGTTCGGGGGCCAACTCATACCCCATGTCTGCCTCGAATGCAGCCGGGGCATCCATGCGAACGCCACAATTGCCAATGAGCTGACTGTTCGATTTCAACACAACCGCCAGTTGATATTTGATCCGCGGCGTCTGGGTCTGCTGACTCAGGAACCAGCCGACAAACTCTTGGACGGCTTCCGGCGTCCGCTCTGTCCAGGAGTTGTAGCGTAGATACAGCGGATCGGACTGGTATTCCTGCACCCGCTGCCAGTCGTCCTTTATGAAATCACGCAGGATCAGTCGTTCCGTTTCAATCCTCATCGGTTGCGTATGTCTCTGCCGTAGCCGGGTTCTGCCAGGATGCGTCCATCTTCGAAGGCCGTTTTTCCGCGCAAGACAACTCGTCTGACCCTGCCTTTGACCTTCCAGCCCTCGAAGGGCGTCCAGCCGCAGCGGGTGAACTGGTCCGCAGCCCGGATCTCATATTCCGCGTTTTCATCCACTTCGATCCAGGTCTCCGGCTGCTCGGGGAGGCGGAAGATCTCGCGTGGGTTGAGCACGGACCTCTGGACAATATCGTCTAGCGTTAATCTGCCATCGTCCACCGCAGTGAGCAACAGAGGTAAGAGAGTCTCCAATCCAGGAAAACCGGGAGGAGGATCTTCTGAGTCTTTCTCTTCGATGGTATGCGGGGCGTGGTCCGTGGCAAAGCAGTCGATCACATCCATATTCTGCCAGAGCGCTTCCGCATCTGCGCGGGTCGCCAGGCGCGGACGGACTTCGGCGCGCCCCCCTTTGCCCTTATCTCTTGGCGCCTCGGGGGCAGGGGATAGGGGAACCGCACCTTCCGTCAGGAATAGATGATGTGGACAGACTTCGCACGTCACTTTGATACCGCGTTCCCTGGCAGCTTTGATGAGCAGAATTTCTTCCCTTAGCGAAATATGCGCGACATGCACCGGACGGTCATAGACAGCGGCGAACAAGATCGCTGCTGCCATCGTCCGGCTCTCGCTGTGGACGACGATAGGATAATCCTTTGGATACTTTTCAAAGTGCGGCATCCACAGGGTCATATCATCCAGGCGGAGCTCGCCGAAGGTCGAATCGAGGTACATTTTCAAGCCCGCGGCCCGGGGTGCCAGCGAGGCGACCTTTTCAGCGTTCACCGGTCCCGCCCCAAGATACTGGGCGTAGTCGCAGCGCGCTTTTTGTCTCGCCGCATGCAGGGCAAGCTCGAGGGTCGAAGCGTCGAAGATCGGCGGCTTCGTGTTCGGCATCGCCAGGATCATGGTCACGCCGCCAGCCAGCGCCGCCGTGGTAGCGGTATCCCAGTCTTCCTTGTGGGTTTGTCCGGGCTCACGGACGTGGACATGAGGGTCGATCAAGCCGGGGAGTCTAATCATGGGAAGGTTTCCAGTTTGATGTTTCAGGTCAGCAGGCACAAAAAAAGAGCCGCTAAAAGCGACTCTAGATTTTCAAAAGACAAAATCAAGCGTTTTGAACGGGTAGTGTAGGGAGATCGCCGGCGATGGGACTGCCTGTACATTGGGCGAAATTTTACGCCGATTCGAGGCGGTGTCAAGGGGACAAGCGAACCCCATCCTGGTTTTCCCATCGTCGGAAACGAGTCCGCGAATTTACGCTAATCGACGCGAATTCCATGGGATTTGGCGCAAATTGACGGAGACCACCGAGGCCTGTTGGGATCTTGAGAAAACCACGCGGACCCTCTAGCCGGAGCCGCGATCGGCTGGGAATGCCGCGCTTTCGCCTTTGAAGGCAGGTATGGATAAATCTCATGATGTTCGTCACTGAATTGGACAACCTGCGAATGTTATAATCCCGCGCATCAATTTCGCAAGGAGTGACACTATGGCATACACAAACGTTAAGGTGCCTGAAGGTGGGGCAAAGATCTCGATCCAGAACGGAAAACTCCAGGTTCCTGATAACCCGATCATTCCCTTTGTAGAAGGCGACGGCACCGGCCGTGACATCTGGCGCGCCTCGGTGCGGGTCTTCGATGCGGCTGTGGAGAAAGCCTACGGCGGCAAGCGCAAGATCCACTGGATGGAAGTGTACGCCGGTGAGAAATCCTTCAAGCGCTTCCAGAGCTGGCTCCCGGATGAGACGACCGAGGCGTTCCGGGAATTCCTGGTCGGCATCAAGGGTCCGCTCACGACCCCGATCGGCGGCGGCATCCGTTCGCTGAACGTGGCTCTGCGCAAGCTGCTGGACCTGTACGTATGCCAGCGCCCGGTGCGCTGGTATAAGGGAGTGCCCTCTCCGGTGAGACACCCGGAATACGTGGACATGGTCATCTTCCGCGAGAACACGGAGGATATTTATACGGGGATCGAGTTCCAGTACGGCACCGAAGACAATAAGAAGTTCAAGGAACTGTTCAAGGAAGCCTTCCCGAAAGAATATGCCAAGATGCGCTTCCCCGATACCTCGGGCATCGGGTTCAAGCCTGTCTCTGTGGAAGGGACGGAGCGACTGGTGCGCGCCGCCATTACCTGGGCATTAGCGAATGGGCGCAAGAGCGTGAACCTCGTCCACAAAGGCAATATCATGAAGTTCACCGAAGGAGCTTTCAAGGACTGGGGCTACGCGGTGGCAAAACGCGACTTCCGGAACGACATCGTGACCGAGCGCGAGTCCTGGATCCTGGGGAACAAAGAAAAGAAACCGGATCTCTCCGCCGAGGAAAATGCCCAGATGATCGATCCGGGTTTCGAGATGATGTCACCTGCACAGCAGGCGGATATCAAAGCCGAGGTGGAAGAAGCATTGAAGCTATGGGACAGCCACGGAGATGGAAAGTGGAAGAGCAAATTGCTCATCAAAGATTCCATCGCGGATGTGACCCTGCAGTTCGTGCTGATCCGTCCGCGCGACTACGATGTGATCGCCACCATGAACCTGAATGGCGATTATCTCTCGGATGCGCTCGCCGCCCAGGTGGGTGGGATCGGTATCGCGCCGGGCGCGAACATCAACTACGTGACCGGGCACGCCATCTTCGAAGCGACCCACGGCACCGCGCCAAAATACGCCGACCTGGACAAGGTCAACCCCGGCTCGGTCATCCTCTCGGGCGAGATGATGTTCCGCTACATGGGCTGGACCGAGGTCGCCGATTTGATCGTGAAAGGCATGGAAGGCGCGATCGCCGCCAGGACCGTCACCTATGATTTTGCCCGGCTAATGGAGAACCCGACGGAAGTGAAGTGCTCCGAATTCGCCGACGCGATCATCAAGCACATGG
>DAITPI010000324.1:0-5446 GCA_036833655.1 Anaerolineales bacterium
ACGGTCGAAGAAGCCGATCATCCTGTGCGGGCACGGTGTGCTGATGTCGAAAGCCGAAGATGCCCTCATGCAATTCGCGGTCAAGACCCAGACGCCCGTGGCAAGCACCTTGCTCGGGCTGGGTGCCTTCCCCGCTTCACACCCGCTGAGCCTCGGCATGATGGGTATGCACGGGGAAGCGTACACCAACATGGCGATCCAGAACTCGGATCTGATCCTGGCATTCGGCATGCGCTTCGACGACCGCGTGACCGGTACGCTGAAGACCTACGCGCCCCGGGCGCGGAAAATCCACATCGAGATCGATCCTTCGGAGATCCACAAGAACGTGTTCGTGGACGTGCCTCTCGTCGGCGACGTCCGCACGGTGGTAAGCGACCTGATCCCGCTGGTGGATGAGTACGACCACGACGAGTGGCTGAACGAGATCAGCGAGTGGAAAAATGAGACCGACACGCGTTCGATCATGAACTGGGAGGACGATGGCAAGCTCTACGTCGCGCATCTGGTCGCTGATATCTGGAAGGCGACGGGCGGCAATGCCATTGTGACCACCGACGTGGGCCAGCACCAGATGTGGGCCGCTCAGTATTACCAGCTTGAAAAGCCGAACCGCTGGATCACTTCCGGTGGGGCCGGGACGATGGGCTTTGGCCTGCCCTCGGCCATCGGCGCCTGGTTCGCGGCTGGCGACCAGGAGATCTGGGCGATTGCCGGCGACGGCGGGTTCCAGATGACCGCCGCCGAGCTCACAACTGCGGTCCAGGAAGGCGCCAATGTGAAGATCGCCGTGATGAACAACAATTTCCTCGGCATGGTGCGGCAGTGGCAGGAATTCTTCTTCGAAAAGCGCTACTCTGCGGTGAACATGCGCACGCCGGATTTTGTGAAGCTGGCCGATGCGCACGGAGTCCCGGCCCGGCGCGTGACCCGGCGTGACGAAGTCGACGAGGCGATCGAATGGGCGCGCAAAACCGAGGGTCCCGTGCTGATCGAGTTCAAAGTCGAGAAAGAGGACGCCGTGTATCCCATGGTCCCCCAGGGCGCTGCCCTGCACGAAATGATCCGGCGGCCCGTAAAGGCATAACATCTTTCCTCTTTCCGCTCTCCTCTTTCTTCATTCCTCTTCTCGAAGAACGAAGGATGAGCAGAGAAGAAAAACACAAACGATAGGAGAACGAATGAATTACACCTTCATCGCACTCGTGGAAAACAAGCCCGGCGTGTTGAACCGCGTTGCCTCATTGTTCCGCCGGCGAAACTTCAATATCGAGTCCCTGGCGGTCGGGCGGACCGATGATCCCGGCGTCTCGCGCATGACCATCGTAGTCGATTGCCCCAATGGAGATGTGGACGCGCATCGCATCGAAGCGAATCTTTACAAGCTGGTCAACGTGATCGACGTGCAGGACGTCACGCACCAGCCTTCGGTGACCCGTGACCTGGCGCTGATCAAGGTGCAGGTCGGACCGGAACGCCGCGCCGAGGTGAACGGTCTCGCCGAGATCTTTCGGGCGCACATCGTGGATGTGGCGGCAGATGCGGTCATCGTCGAAGTGACGGGCACCGAGGACAAGATCGAAGGCATGATCGAGCTCCTGCGCCCGATCGGCATCGTGGAAATGGTGCGGACGGGCCAGGTCGCGATGACGCGCGGCGTCAACGACGGCGTGCGCCGCGTGGCAGGCACCAGCGGTAACCGCTATGAGGATGTAATGGAACTGGCGGAGATGGCGCCGTAGGGAGACCGATGGTCGAGTAGAGAGCGTGTTCTTTGCGCTCGTATCGAAACTATCGCATTGCTTCCAACGAAAAGTACCTTGATGCACTGTGGTCTCAATATGCCCCGGCGAGCATGGCGCTATTCGACCACCGAGATCACAAATAAAGAGGAGTCACATTCATGGCAAGAATCAACTTTGGCGGTGTGGAAGAAGAGGTTGTTACTCGCGAGGAGTTCCCGCTTGACAGGGCGCGCGAGGTTTTGAAGGATGAAGTCGTCGCAGTGCTCGGCTACGGCGTGCAGGGCCCTGCCCAGGCATTGAACATGCGCGACAACGGCGTGAACGTGATCGTCGGTCAGCGCGCGGGGACGAAGAACTGGGACAAGGCCGTCGAAGACGGCTGGGTTCCCGGCAAGACGCTGTTCTCGATCGAAGAAGCCGCCGAGCGGGGGACGGTCCTTCAGTACCTCCTGTCAGATGCCGGGCAGCGCTCGCAGTGGCCCCGCATCGTCGAGTGCCTCAACGAAGGCGATATGCTGTACTTCTCGCACGGCTTCTCCGTGACGTTCAAGGATGATACCGGCGTGGTCCCGCCGCCGCATGTGGACGTGGCGCTGGTCGCCCCGAAGGGCTCGGGCCGCAGCGTCCGTAGCAACTTCCTGGATGGCTCAGGAATCAATGCCAGCTTTGCCGTCGGGCAGGATGCGACTGGTCGTGCCTACGAGCGCACGGTTGCCCTCGGAATTGCTATAGGCGCGGGCTATCTGTTCCCGACGACCTTCGAGAACGAAGTCTATTCGGATCTGACAGGCGAGCGCGGTGTCCTGATGGGCGCCCTGGCGGGGGTCATGGAAGCCCAGTACAACGTGCTGCGCAAGCACGGACATTCGCCCTCTGAAGCGTTCAACGAGACCGTCGAAGAGCTGACCCAGTCGTTGATCCGCCTGGTGGGGCAGAACGGCATGGACTGGATGTATGCCAATTGTTCCACGACAGCCCAGCGCGGGGCCCTCGATTGGAAAGACAAGTTCCGTGACGCGGTTGCACCGGTCTTCGACGATCTCTATAAAAGTGTGACCAGTGGCGTGGAGACGCGCATTGTGCTGGAGAAGAACAGCGATCCGCAGTACCGCGAGAAGCTGGACGAAGAGCTGCGCGCGATGCGCGAGTCCGAGATGTGGCAGGCCGGCGCGGCCGTCCGGTCGTTGCGGCCAGAGAACTGGAACAAGTAGGTCACGCTAGTAGCGTGACTGGCAAAGAGGTATTTATGAATAGCTACGTAAAGATCTTCGATACTACCCTGCGGGACGGCGAACAATCCCCCGGCGCGACGATGACCTCGGCCGAGAAGCTGGAAGTGGCGCGGTCGCTGGCGCGCATGGGCGTGGACATCATCGAAGCGGGCTTCCCGGCTGCCTCGCCGGATGATCTCGAAGCGGTCCGCCGCATCGCCCTGGAAATTGGCAGACCCTCTGGTGCGGATCCAGATGCAAAGCTCCCGGTAATCGCTGGCCTGGCACGCGCGAACAAGAACGATATCGACAAAGCCTGGGAAGCGGTCCGGGAGGCGGAGAAGCCGCGAATCCATACGTTCCTGGCGACATCTGCGATCCACATGAAGCACAAGCTCAAGATGGATCCGGAAGAGGTGATCCAGCGTGTGGCGGAGATGGTGGCGTATGCACGCTCCCTGTGTGCAGATGTCGAATTCAGCCCCGAGGACGCAGGGCGTTCCGATCCGGAATTCCTGTATGTTGTCCTGGGGGAAGCCATTAAGGCTGGCGCAACTACCCTGAATATCCCCGATACGGTCGGGTATACCACGCCCGAGGAATACTTTGCCCTGATCGACGGCATCATCAGGAACACGCCAGGCATGCACGATGGCATCACGGTCTCTGTCCATTGTCACGATGATCTCGGCATGGCGACCGCGAACACGTTGGCGGGCATCCGTGCAGGGGCGCGCCAGGCGGAGGTCACGATCAACGGTATCGGCGAGCGCGCCGGGAACACCTCGCTCGAGGAAGTCGTGATGACGCTCAAGACCCGCAAGCCCGTCTTCAATCTCGATACCGGCATCGAGACCCAACAGCTTGCCCGGGTCAGTAAGCTCGTCAGCAATTACACGGGCATCGTGGTCCAGCCGAACAAGGCGATCGTCGGCGCGAATGCATTTGCACACGAGGCGGGCATCCACCAGGATGGCATGCTAAAGCACCAGACCACCTACGAGATCATGCGCCCCGAAGATGTGGGAGTGAACCAGACCAAGCTGGTCCTCGGTAAGCATTCCGGCCGGCACGCCTTGCGCAATCGCCTCGCAGAGATGGGACACTCGCTGGACGAGGTCGAGCTCGACAAAGCGTTTGCGCGCTTCAAGGAGCTGGCAGACCGCAAGAAGGTCATCACCGATCTCGACCTCGAGGCCGTCATCGCCGATGAGTTCTATCGTCCCCGCGATGTGTATTACCTGGAAGGCATGCAGGTGACCTGTGGCACGTTTGGTATGCCGACTGCAACCGTTCGATTGAAGGGACCGGATGGCAAGGTCCACACGCAGGCGGCAATGGGCTCGGGTCCGGTGGATGCTGCTTACAAGGCGATCGACCAGATCGTCAAGACTCCCAATACGTTGCTCGAGTTCAATGTGCACGCGATCACCGAGGGAATCGATGCGCTTGGCGAGGTCACGGTGCGGATCCAGGGTCAGAATGGCCTGCATACCATGGACGCGCAGACGGAGGTCTTGTACCAGCGTGTCTTCGGCGGTCACGGCGCCGATACCGACATCATCGTCGCCAGCGCGAAGGCGTATCTCAACGCGCTGAACAAGCTGATCATTGCCCAGACGGAAGGGATGGAACCCGTGCACGCCAACCATAACCATGGCGTGATGCTGGGCTGAGATGCGGTGGTTGAGTAGTCCTGCATGATTTCCCTGGCACCGTCCGCCAGGGCAGGTGTCGTAGGACATATCGAAACCACCATTTCAACCGGAGATTTCTATAGCTGGAAAAACCTTGACATGTGTTGGTTTCGATACGGGCAAAAAGAATCTTCGCCCTACTCAACCAACAAAATTGCGCTACAAAGGAGAAACCATCATGAACCCCGAAGACGAAAAACAGGACACCGTCCAGACCCCCGCTTATAACCCCTTTCCCGAGCCACAGACAATCCCTGCGGGATGGGATACAAGTGAAATCAGTGCCGCCCCTCAAAGCCCCCCGGACGGCGATGAGCGAGCTGCTACAGAGAATTAGTCATGCTGTTGCGTTGGCCGGAGTTCTCACCGGAAGCAAGTCTCCGATTCGCTTGAGATTGCTTCGCCGCAAGGTTTGCTCCTCGCGATGACAAATATCAGTTCTATGCCAAAAACACTATTCGATAAGATCTGGGAATCGCACGTTGTCACGGAACAACCCGGTTCCCCAGCCATCCTGTATATTGACCTGCACCTCGTGCATGAGGTCACTTCGCCGCAAGCGTTCACGGGTTTGCGTCAGAGAGGGCTCAAGGTCCGGCGTCCGGACAAGACCCTGGCAACGATGGATCATTCCATCCCTACAACGCCACTGCACGTTCCGATTGCCGATGCGTTAGCCGCCGCACAGATCAAGCAAATGGAAGTCAACGCCGCCGAATTTGGCATCACCCTGCATGGCATGGACAGCCCTCATCGCGGCATTGTGCATGTCATCGGACCGGAGCTGGGGCGC
>DAITPI010000325.1:0-5427 GCA_036833655.1 Anaerolineales bacterium
ACGGGTTATGCGACCAGATTTCATCTCCGGGTCAAAGCATCCCAGAACAGCATCTCAATTTTCGATACAGAACGCAAGAACAAACTCACCCCTGAGATAGGACAGGAAGAAAATTCGAAAAGTGCCTTTTTTTCATCAATGAAACTTTTTCCTTGGCGCCTAACCTATGCAGGGTCTCTTTTCTCTTTCCTGATCCATCAAGAGGTTAAATAAGGTCAATTAGATTTACTATGTCCATAATAGTCTGGCGTCTGTACAGTATATAGTGCATTTTGTCACATGTTCTCCTGCCTAAATTAATGTGCTTGTTACGTCCGATTTGGAGCATCGTCGCGCAAAAAAAAACAGGCTGACAACTGTCAGCCTGTACATATCCTTTCCTGTGCCTGTCTCTAAAATGATGTCACGGCTTCATCCAGGCTATCATAGATCGCAATATACTGGGTCACACCGGCGATATCGAGCATCTCGCGGATATAGGAAGCAGGATTCGCGATCTTGAGATGCCCGCCCCCATCCGCCGAGAGCATCTTATGAATGATGACAATGGCACGGACGCCGATGCTGGTGAGCGAGACCGTGTCGCTCAGGTCGAGGACCAGGTCGCGCATTCCCGCCTCGTACGCTTCTTTTGCCGTATCCTCCAGCTCCGCGAAGTTGCCGAGGTTGACTCGATCCTGCAAATGGAACACCGTGACTGGCACACGTCCCTGGGCTTGCGAGATCTTCACAAGGCTCATGGCTCTCCTCCATTGGATAGGGGTGGATGATAGGCGCAATAATACCCCAAATTGCCGTAGAGGGAAGTGTCAGGTTTAAGATGCGAGAAAAAGTCGGCGGGGCGATCAGTCGGCGCTGATCGCCGAGGCATCGCGTTCCGGCAGCCGGTCAGCCAGTTCGGCCTGCGGAGTGAAGAGCACCGTGATCATCGCCAGGGCTGCTGCTACAAAGGCGATCAGGAAGACCAGGTGAATGGCATCTGCCATGGCAGCCCGCGCTCCCTCGGCAATGACCACCTCCGCGCCGGGCAAAGGATCGAGCAGCTGCCTCACCAGGTCCGCGTCCAGGCCGGCTGCCAGCAGGTTCGACGCCAGCCGCGTGCTGAGCGCTGCGCCCATCACACTCACCCCCAGGGTGCCACCCATCGAGCGGCTGAACTGGAGCATCGACGTGGCCGTACCGAGCTGCCGTCTCTGCACACTGGTCTGCACCGCGATCAAAAAGGCGGGGATCGAGAGCCCCATGCCAATGCCCATCAGCGCCACGAAGATCATCAGGAGAAGCTGGCTGGTGTTCATTCCGGCGCGTGACATCAGGAAGGAGCCGACCACCAGAGCAGCCGTGCCGAGCATACCCAGCTTGCGATAACCGATCCTCAGGAGCAGGCGGGTGCCAATGATGCTGGCGGTCACCCAGCCCAGCAGCATGGGTGTAATCGTAATGCCCGCCTGGGTGGCGGTCGTCCCCAGCACAGCCTGCACAAACAGAGGGATAAAGGAAACGCTGCCAAACATTGCCCAACCCGTCAGAACCCCGTGGGCGGTGGCGGTGGAGAACAAGCGCTCGCGAAACAGGGGCAGCGGCAGGATGGGGTCCGCGGCGCGGCGCTCCACCCAGAACAACAGGGCGAACAACGCCAGGGCGACCGCGATCAGGATCCACATCGAGGTGCCGGCGCTCATCAGGCCGATCAACAGGACCACCACACCGACGGTCAGGAGCGTTGCCCCCGCGTAATCGACCGCAGGCCGTTCATGGGTATGATGCTGGTCACGCCACGCCAGGGCAACCAGGGTCGCGGCGAGCAGGCCCGGGATCACGTTGACATAGAAGATCCAGCGCCAGGAGAGCTGGTCCACCAGGAAGCCGCCTAAAAGCGGTCCCACAATCGAGGAGACGCCCCACACGCCGGAGAAGAGTCCCTGCATCTTGGCGCGCTGCTCGAGTGTGAACATTTCCCCGATCAGGATGAACGCCAGCGGCATGATGCCGCCCGCGCCGATGCCTTGCATGGCGCGGGCGAAAATAAGCGAGGTCATGCTGTTCGCCAGGCCGCAAAGGATCGAGCCAGCCAGGAACAGCGCCATCGCGAAGACATACAAATTGCGACGCCCGTACAGATCCGAGATCTTGCCGTACAGCGGGACGGTGGTGGTGGATGCCAGCATGTAGGCCGAGAAGACCCACGAGTAATGTTCCAGGCCACCAAGCTGGCCCACAATGGTGGGCATGGCGGTGGCGACCACCGTCGATTCCATCGAGGCCAGGAACAGGCTGAGCATGATCCCAGCCGTGACCAGAATAATCCGCTTACGTGACATCAAATTCCTTCGTGCAAGGCAACCAATAAACGCTTGCCGATCAGTCGAACGATCAGGCGGTGGTGGGCATGGCGGCTGCCAGGCGTGTCAGCGGCGCTTTGCCGATCGGGTAGACGTTGAAGCCGATCTCGTACAACTGCTGGTGGTTCAACAAGTTCCGGCCATCGAAGATGAAGGCTGGCTTGACCATGGACTGGTAGATACGCTCGTAGTCCAGCTCCTTGAACTGGGGCCACTCCGTCAGGATGGCGATCGCGTGCGAACGGCTCGCGGCCACATACGGGTCCGGCTCGAAGGTGACGCGCTTTGCCAGGTCCTCGAGATCATAGCAGGCGTTTTCCAGGGCATGCGGGTCTGTCATCACAATATCGGCGTGTTCCTCGAGCAGGGCGCGGCAGACTTCCAGGGCGGGCGATTCGCGCGTATCGTTGGTATGCGCTTTGAAAGCAGCCCCGAAGAGGGCGATGCGCTTGCCCGCCACGGTATTGAACATCGAGGTGACCATGCCGGCAGCAAAACGCCTCTCCTGAAATTCATTCATCGTCACGACCTGCTCCCAGTACCGGGCAACCTCCGGCAGCCCATAGTGCTCACAGAGATACACCAGGTTCAGGATATCCTTCTTGAAACAAGAGCCGCCGAAGCCCACGCCCGCACGCAGGAAGTACTTGCCAATGCGCTCATCGCGGCCGATGGCGTTCGCCACCTCGCTGACGTCCGCCTCGGTCTTCTCGCACAGTGCCGAGATGGCATTGATCGAGGAGATGCGCTGCGCCAGGAAGGCGTTCGCGACCAGCTTGGAGAGCTCGCTGGACCACAGATTGGTGGTAATGATGCGCTCGCGTGGCACCCAGTTGGCGTAGATCTGGACAAGCTTCTCGACCGCCTTCCGCCCGGATTCCGTTTCGCGGCCGCCGATCAGCACGCGGTCGGGATTCTCCATATCACGGACGGCAGTGCCCTCCGCCAGGAATTCCGGGTTAGACAGCACATCGAAGTGCATGCCGTTCCTGTTGGAGTTGAGGATCCGCTCCATTGCCTCGGCGGTCCGGACGGGCAGGGTGCTTTTCTCCACCACGATCTTGGAGGAGGTGGAGTTGTCGAGGATCTGGCGAGCGGTTTTTTCCCAATACTGCAGGTCCGCAGCACGGCCGGCGCCCTGACCGAACGTCTTGGTGGGCGTGTTGACGCTGACGAAGATGATATCGGCTTCGGCGATGTGGCGGTTGATTTCGGTGGAGAAGAACAGGTTCTTGCCGCGGGTCCGGAAGACGATCTCGTCCAGGCCAGGCTCGTAAATGGGCAGGTTCTCCGACTGCCAGGCGGCGATGCGCGCCTCGTTGATATCCACGATCACGACCCGGTCATCCGGGCAGTGACTGGCGATGATCGGCATGGTCGAGCCGCCGACATAGCCTGCTCCGATGCAAAGAATATTGGTCATACGATAAATCCTTTCTGTTTCGAATAAGTTTGGTCGAGTGGGGTCACTCACTGTGCGAAAAACCGGCTGAGCACCATCGTCCCAGCCGTGGCAGGAAACATACGTTTACTTGACGTGAAATCCCTTCAAAGGTAACTCCAAAATGCGCGCTCCGGCTGGGCGTTGTGTTAGAAAAATTGTAACTGCTCACGCAAGAACTGGTTGATGCAGGAACGGCAAGACAGGTGTACCCAGCAACTGCACCAATTTTTGAAATGGGCTTTGGCCGTGTCGCTTGGCAGTGTTCAGGACCGTGGCTAAAGAAGCATACGCTTGAGCGCCCCACTCGGAACGGAAGCTGCCCATCACCTTGCGATGGATCACAGACGGACGCAAGGCGCGTTCGCAGGCATTGTTATCGGCAGGCACGTCCTTGCGTGCCAGGAAGACGAAGAGCGAATCGCGATGCTTGCGATAACGCTTGAGTAAGTTGCGTCCGACACCGCTGAAGCTGCGTTTCAGCAGTTGCTCCAAGTGTTTCTGGAGGATCCTCACTTGTCTTTGGTAGCCTGTCTCTGTCATGTTCTCTCGGCGGCTTCCCAGGCGAATGGCTTTGCGGAACAAGGCCTGCATTTCTCGGGCCCACGCCAAACGCGGTCGCTTGTCAATCAGACCTTGCAAATTGCGGATCTGGTGCGCCAAACAAATCTGGCACAGTTTCGCCGGGGCATTCAATTGGGCTTTCCAGCAATCGCAGACCCACACTTCGGCTTCGCACTCGCGCATGAACCTCTCGATCACATCATAACCGCGACTGGGTAGAATTAGATGATATTCGCGATTACCGCCCACAAAGACCCATTGCCACCAATTCTGTCCTTGCACACGAGCACTGGTTTCATCGCTGCCAATGACCTGGCTCTGGCGCACTTGCTCTCCGATCGCTTCCGCTTCGCCTGCTGCCGCCTGACCTGCCCGCCGGACAATCGCCACGGCGCCACCTTCGCTCAAGGGCAGATTGAAGATCTCGCCACAGATCTGGATGAGCCGTTCAAACCCAAGATGATGTTCATGATGCAAGGTCGTCACCAGGGCTTCCAGACGCGGACCAAAATAGCGCCCTGCTTCCAAGCCCGCAGGCAGTTGCCCACATTGGCGTTCGCCGCAACAGGGACAGAGGACTTCATGTTGCCGGGTCTCGATCACCACCGGCTTGATCTCGGGCAACTCAGTGATCTGACGACGGATGGTCCGCACCGGCACTTGATCCAACAGATTGAGGTGACAGTTGGAACAGTTGTCCACATACACTTCTATCACTTTGCTCGGATTATCCACCAGCCCACGTTCATGTTTTTCATGCCCAGCTCTGGCGCCCTTCTTCCGACTTCTCTTGCGTTTCTTTTTCTCGCCCTTGAAATCCCGCGAAGGTGGCTGCGAGGAATTCTTGGAGGTCGTGGGCGTTTGGTTCAAACGTACCTTCTCTTCCAGATCATGGATTTTGCCCATCAACTCATCGATGAGCGCAATCAGTTCGTCTCGCGACATTTCCTCGATCTTGGGCTTGACCTTCTCGCGTATCATGCCACTCTTAACACCTGTTTTTCAAAAAAGTCGTGAGCAGTTACCGTCTATCTACAAGGCTGGTTTCAATGGAACCAGCCTTGTCTTGGTTGCTTCACC
>DAITPI010000326.1:0-5421 GCA_036833655.1 Anaerolineales bacterium
GCTGCCTCGGGTTGTGCCGAAACGCTCAGGTTTCCGGAGCCGAGCGCACCTTCCACCACAGTTTGCAGACCCGGCTCGTGGATGTGAATGTTCCCGCGCCGCAGAGTCTCGATGATATAGGGGTTGATATCCACACCGACGACTCTCAGCCCGTGTGTGGCGAAGGTAGAAGCGGTAGGCAGGCCGATGTATCCCAGCCCAAGTACGCAGATCTTTTGAAAGTTCACGGATGCTCCTGACCCCCACCGCCCTATCCACTTCGTGGGCGGGTACCTCCCCCACATGCGATAACGTAGGTTCGTATGCAAACCGAAAGTTCGGTTTCGCATTTGGGAGGCCGGGAGGGGGTCTATTTGAGCTTATTATAAAGCTTGGACAGTATGCTGCCTTCACAACTTCAGCGTGACGAATTGCGTAGATTAAATGGAATCCAAACGAGTTGTGTTGTTGTATAATCAATCGGAGGAGTTATGGACTTCTTACTCGATCCCAACATCGCTTATCTCTTCCTGCTGGGGGGTGTTCTGCTGGCGATGATGGCGCTTGTTGCACCGGGCACCGGGCTGTTTGAAATTGGAGCATTGTTCTGTATCGCGCTGGCAGGCTATGCTATTTATAACCTGTCCTTCAACTGGTGGGCATTGGTCCTGCTGGGGCTCAGCATTGTTCCCTTTGTGTATGCAATCCAGAGACCCAGGCGCGAGCCTTTCCTGGCTCTTTCGATCGTGTTGCTGGTCATCGGCTCGGTATTTATCTTCCCTCGCACCGGAGACCAGGCACTGGTCAATCCGCTGGTTGCCGTCGTGGGCTCGGGCCTCGTTGCTGTCTTCCTGTGGATCGCCGTGCGAAAATCTCTCGAAGCGGCCCATGCCAGGCCGTTGCATGATATGAACCTGCTGCTCGGTCAGATCGGCGAGGCGCGGACAAGAGTGAATGACGAGGGCAGTGTGCTGGTTGCCGGTGAATTATGGTCCGCTCGCAGCGAACAGCCGATCCCGGCTGGCAGCTCCGTGCGGGTCCTGCGGCGCGAGGGATTTATTTTGATCGTAGAGAAAAATGGCTGACCGCCATTCAACAAGAAAAGGAGAATAACATGGACGTTTTTGGTGGTAGTGCTGTCTGTATCGTGGGAGCGGTGCTGGTCCTTGGCTTCATCTTTCTTGCCAATGCCATTCGTATCGTCCCCGAATATCAGCGCCTGGTCGTATTTCGGCTTGGTCGAAGCATCGGCGCCAAAGGGCCGGGCATTGTTTTACTCATTCCCGTGATCGACCGCGCGGTGAAAGTGGATTTGCGCGAGCAGGTGCGTGAAGTCCCTCACCAGACCTCGATCACCAAGGATAACGCGCCGATCTCAATTGACTTCCTGTGGTATTACAAGGTCCTTGATCCGGCGGAATCTGTGCTGCAGGTCGGCAATTTCGAATCGGCTGCGGCGGGTATTGCCGCCACGACCCTGCGCGCCGTCATCGGTGGTATCCCCCTCGATGATGTCCTCTCGGAGCGCGAGCACATCAACAACATGCTGCGCACCCGCCTGGACGAGGTCACCGAGCGCTGGGGCGTGAAAGTGACCAACGTGGAAATCCGCGAGATTATCCCGCCGCGCGAGGTCCAGGACGCCATGAACCGGCAGATGTCTGCCGAGCGTATCCGCCGCGCCGTGGTCACGGAATCGACCGGTACGCGCGAAGCCGCGATCAACGTGGCAGAGGGCGAGAAGCAGTCGGCGATCCTCAAGGCGGAAGGCCAGAAGCAATCTGCCATCCTCCATGCGGAAGGCGAACGCCAGTCCCAATTGTTGCGGGCGGAAGGTTTTGCCAAGGCACTGGAAGCGATCTTCAACGCCGCAAAGACGGTCGATCAAAAGACCATGACCCTGCAGTATTTCGATACGCTCAAAACCATTGGCGCGAGCCCCTCGACGAAGTACATCTTCCCGATGGAGTTCACCAGCATGCTGTCGGGCTTCCTGGATCGGAACGGTAAAGAATAGGATCCGGAGGGAAACGCGAAGAAGAGAGTGGAGCCGGCTCCACTTTCTTCTTTTTTATCCACAGGACTACTGCGTTTGTTGATAGAATTCCCGGCTGATGGAAATTCAGAATGCGAACCTTCGTGACCTGGCCGCTTTGCGGCGGCTGGAGCAAGCCTGCTTTGCGAAAGACCTCTGGCCGTTGCTTGATCTGATCGCGGTGCTGACCTGGCCCGATGTGATCAAGCTGAAGGCGATCGAGGATGACGAGATGATCGGGTTTGCGGCCTGTGACCCGCGCCCCGCAGAGAATGTCAGCTGGATCGCCACGCTCGGGGTGGATCCGCGCTACCAGCGCAGGGGCATTGGTCGCGCCCTCTTGCACGCCTGCGAGGAGCGGACGAAGCAACCGCGCATGCGCCTGACCGTACGGATGAGCAATGGGCCTGCGATCTCCCTGTATGAGAAGGAAGGCTATCGCTCTGTGGATATCTGGAAGGGATATTACAGCGATGGGGAAGATGGCCTGGTGATGGAAAAACGCTTGCGGGGCCATTGAGTGACCACCAGGATGAGGTGGGATATAATGCGGAACAATGACGAATCCAGAACTCCCATCACCTGTCTGGGTGGATAAGCCCAATCTGTTCAAGCAGATGGTCGCGGATCTGGGGGCGCACAATCGTCTTGCCGTGGATACGGAATCGAACAGTTTACATGCCTTTCGTGAGCAGGTATGCCTGGTCCAGTTCTCAACAAGGAAAACCGACTACGTAGTCGATCCGCTTGCCCTGCACGACCTGAGCGCGCTCGCTCCGATTTTCAGCGATCCCGGCATCGAGAAGATCTTTCACGCGGCGGAGTACGATTTGATCTGCCTGCGGCGGGACTTCGGTTTTCAGTTCGCCAACATCTTCGATACCATGCACGCCGCCCGCGTGCTCGGTTATCCGTTTGTCGGGCTGGATAACCTGCTGGCAGAGAAATTCCATTTTGAAATGGACAAGCGCCATCAAAAAGCGGATTGGGCAGTCCGGCCCCTGACTCCAGCTCAGCTCGATTACGCCCGCCTGGATACGCACTTCCTCTTTGATCTGCGCAACGTGCTGGATGCCGAGCTCAAAGAGAAGGACCGTCTGTCCATTGCGCGCGAGGATTTTGCCCGTGCCTGCGCCGTGGATCTGCGGGACGAGAAAACCAATGGCGCCGCCTGGCGCCGGTTCAGCCTGCGCAAGGATATCTCGCCGCGTGAGCTGACGATCCTGAGCGAGCTATCCATCACCCGCGACCGGATCGCGGAGCGGATGAATCGGCCCGTGTTCAAGGTGGTTGCCGACGCGGTGTTGCTGGATATCGCACGCAACCTGCCAGAAAAAGATGTAGACCTCGCCGCGCTAGGGCTAAGCCCCAAGCAGATCCGCCTGTGGGGCAGCGAGATCCTGGAAGCGGTCAAGCGCGGTGCAGTCGCTCCTGTTGTGGAACGGGAGCCAACCAGGCGTCCGAACGACGCAATGCTCAGGCGATTACAGAGGCTTAAGAACTGGCGAAAGAGGGTTGCCGAAGAGCTGAACGTTGAATCGGATATCGTCCTGCCCAAAGTGTATTTGAACAGGCTCGCGGAGCATCCCCCCAGAAGCCTGACGGAACTGGCGGAGATCATGCACGAGTCGCCCACTCGCTTCAAGAATTATGGTGAGCAAATTTATCGACTGGTAGGAGGCTAGGATGCGGATCAATTTTCACGGGGCGGCGCAAACGGTGACGGGGAGCCAGCATCTTCTGGAGATCAACGGGCATCGCCTCTTGCTCGACTGCGGTCTGTACCAGGGCCGGCGCAGCGAAACCTACGAGCGAAATTTGAACTTCGCCTATGACCCGCGCAGCGTGGATGCGGTGCTGCTTTCCCATGCGCACATCGATCACTGCGGAAATCTGCCCAACCTGGTGCAAGACGGCTACGATGGACCCATCTACGCGACCTCTGCCACGGTGGACCTGGCGACGATCATGATGGCGGATTCGGGCCGCATCCAGGAGTCGGATGCCGAGTTCGTCAACAAGAAACGCCTGGCGCGCGGCGAAGAACCGATCGAGCCGCTCTACACCGAAGCCGACGCGCAGCACGCCGCGGGATTGTTGCGCCGCGTGGACTACAGCCAGCCGTTTGAACCGGTGCCGGGTGTGATTGCTCGCTTTATCGAAGCGGGGCATATCCTGGGTTCGGCCGCCATTTCGCTCGAGATTGAGGAGAAGGGGCGAAAGATCCGTTTCTGGTTCTCCGGCGATATCGGACGATACAAGCTACCGCTCCTGCGCGATCCCGTGCTTCCGTCGGCTGTGGACTATCTCCTGATGGAGTCGACCTACGGGGATAAGCCGCATCACGACCCCCGGATCGCCTTTGAGGAATTTCAGGATGTCGTCGACCGGACGATTAAGCGCGGTGGAAAGGTGATCATTCCCGCCTTTGCCGTAGGACGGACCCAGGAGCTGGTCTACCATCTCAACATGATGATGTACGCGCGGGACGTCAAGCCGGTGCCCGTCTTCGTGGATAGTCCCCTGGCTGTAAATGCCTCCACGATCTTTACAAAGCATCCGGAGTGCTTCGACGATGAAACACGCTGGTTCGTGAAGCAGGCGCGTCACCCCGCGCTGGATTTCAAGATGCTGACGTACATCCAGTCCGTCGACGAATCCAAGGCGCTGAACGAACGCAAAGATCCCATGATCATCATCTCCGCCTCCGGCATGGCCGAGACGGGGCGCATCCTGCACCACCTGAAGAACAATATCGAGAATCCCCTGAACACCGTTTGTATCGTATCCTGGCAGGCACCCCATACGCTGGGTCGTCGCCTGGCAGACCGCGAGAAGCAGGTGAAGATCTTCGGCGAGCCCTATAGCGTCAAAGCCGAAGTGGCAACGATCGGCGGCTTATCAGGTCACGCCGGACAGGATCTGCTCACACGATATGGCTTGAACGTCAAAGACACAGCAAAGAAGGTTTTCCTTGTCCACGGGGAGGCCGTACCGGCTGCCATGCTGACCCAGAAGCTGGCGGAAGGAGGCATGCGGGACGTCTATTACCCTGAACTGCATTCGAGCATCGAAATTTAAGTTATAATCTCGCCGCCATCCAACTCACGTGAAACCTGGAACCAGACACGTGATACCTCCCGGGGAGGTGCCAGAGTGGTTGAATGGGACGGTCTCGAAAACCGTTGTGGGCCTCGTGTCCACCGAGGGTTCGAATCCCTCCCTCCCCGCCTGACAAAACGCGCCTATCTGAGGGCGTTTTCCTTTTCCCCCGCGGGCCCTCATTGAGAGGATGATATTCAAATCCCTCCCTCCCCGCCTTAGAAGACGCGCCTGTGTGGGCGCGTTTTTGTTTCCACCGCGGGCCCTCATTGAGAGGGTGCTATTCGAATCCCTCCCTCCCCGCC
>DAITPI010000327.1:0-5388 GCA_036833655.1 Anaerolineales bacterium
GTACGCCTAGGGGTAGATCACGCCAGCCAAACGGGACCAGGCTCCGGCGGGGAATGCCCGGATCCAAGAGAAGCAATTGAAAAGCGACTCGAGCGAGTCGCTTTTTCGATTCTATTCGCCTTTCTTCCAGTGCATGGCGTGCAACTGCTCCCCCTCCTCAAATCCCGAGATAATGATCAGGGCGGTGACCACCGTCCCGCCGATATTTTTCCAGCGGTGCTTCAGGTGCGCGGCAAACAGGAGGCTATCGCCCGCAGACAGGTGAAAGACCTGCCGCTCCACCTGATATTCGAGCTCTCCCCGCAAACAAAAGACAAACTCATGCCCGGTGTGGCTCATATTCCGCGGTCCGCTATTCGCCGTGCTTTCGAGCGTGAGCAGAAATGGCTCTACTCTTCCCACGAATTGCTCGCCGCCTAGCCCTTCGAAGACGCCGCGCGTGAATGAGACGCGCGCCCGTTCGTCCGCTTTCAGATAGACCACCTGTTTTCGTTCCGCGTCTTCGCCAAAAAATGCGGTAATGGAAATGCCAAGGGCTTCGGATAGTTTATACAGCGTGCTCACCGACGGCGAGGCCCGCCCCCGCTCGATCATAGAGAGGGCGTTGGCGGAAAGTCCGCTCCGGGTAGCCAGCGTGCGCATGGAAATGTTGCGCGCTTCTCGCAATTCACGTAGCCGTTCACCAATATTGACCGAAATTGCATCCTGTTTGTAAAGCGCCATTTTTGCCTCTCTACCATGTTTGATGAGCCCGTCGCAAGCGTTCCGTGCATACCAGCAAGGATGACATTATACCGAACTTAACGTGACATCATGCACTATTGTACAAAGTGTCACAATATTATGATGGCAACACATATATTCGTCCATACGCATATAGGAAGGCGATAATGGTCAATCCTACCCTGAAACAGGAAATTATGGAGCTCGAAGCGGACTTTTGCGCCGCACTGTCCGATCCCACACGGATTTTTATCCTCTATGCCCTGGACACCAGACCTCTCAATGTAACCGAACTGACCAATGAACTGGGCATCCCCCAACCCACGACATCGCGGCACCTCAAAGTGTTGCGCGAGCGCGGACTTGTCTACACCGAGCGCCAGGGAACGGTGATCACCTATCACCTGACCGACCGACGCGTAACCCAGGCGCTCGACCTGCTACGCTCCGCGATGCGGGACCGGTTGACTCAGAGAGCCAGCCTCGTCAACAACATCGGTTAAGGAGAATGTATGAAAAAAGGCTTTTTGACCACGCTGCGTGAGGCAAGGCAGCGTTTTCCATTCTGGACACTGGGGTTGCTGGGGATCGTCATTGTGATCGTGGTCCCGGTGCTCTTCTTCCTCCCGCGCGCCGGCCAGGCATCCACCAACGCGGCGGACTATCTGCCCGAGAAGCCGGTCCACGTGGATCACAAAGACATCGTCAAAGGCGAGCTCAAGACAGGCCAGGATGTCACCCGCCTCTGTCTGGAATGCCACGAAGATGCTGCCACGCAATTGATGAAAACAACGCACTGGACGTGGGAATCAAAAGCATTCGACGTCCCCTGGCGTGACACCCCCGTGACCATTGGCAAGATCAACCAGATCAATAATTTCTGCATCGGCTCGCAGGGCAATGAGAACAAATGCATGTCTTGCCATGCCGGATATGGTTGGGAGCAGGGACGCGAATCGGCGCTGGCAAACCCCGAGAACGTGGACTGCCTTGCCTGCCACGCCGATACCGGGGTCTATGGCAAGGGCCTGTTCGGCAACCCGGCGGACGGCGTGGACTTGCTCGCGGCGGCGCGCTCGGTGCGGGCGCCAACGCGTGAGAACTGCGGCAAGTGTCACTTCGACGGTGGCGGCGGCAACGGCGTCAAGCACGGCGACCTCGACGAGAGCCTGTACTTCCCCTCTGAGAACAACGACGTGCACATGGGCGGCGACCTGAATATGCAATGCACCGACTGCCACTGGACGAAAGATCACCAGGTGCTCGGGCGCATGATCGCCGATAACTACACCATCGACCCCAAGGAACAGGTCGCGTGCGAGCAGTGTCATGTGAACCAGAAGCATGAGGATGAGCGCATTAACACGCATCTCTCCTCTGTGGCTTGCCAGACCTGTCACGTGCCCGCCCTCGCCATCGAGGATCCCACCAAGATCTTCTGGGATTGGTCCCAGGCCGGGCAAGAGGGTCGCGTCGACGATCACTTCACCTATCTGAAGATCAAAGGCGAATTTGTCTACGATAAAAACTTCGCCCCCACCTATCTCTGGTTCAACGGGAACAACGAATACCGCTATCTGCTCGGCGACAAGATCGACCCGAATGGCATCACCTACATCAACAAACCTGCCGGCAGCATCAGCGATCCGAATGCCAAGATTTTTCCCTTCAAGCTGCACATCGCCAAACAGCCGTACGATACGGTCAACAACTATCTACTACAGCCGATCACCTCGGGGAAATACGGGTTCTGGACCAACTTCGATTGGAACCAGGCGTTTGAGCTGGCAGCGCCGATCACCGGACTCCAGTACAGCGGTCAATACGGATTTGCAGAAACCTACATGTACTGGCCCACGACCCACATGGTACAGCCTTCGGCGGACGCCCTGCAGTGTGAGTCCTGCCACGGCGAGAACGGCCGGCTGGACTGGCAGGCGCTTGGCTATCCCGGCGACCCGGTCGAATGGGGCGGGAGGGACGATGTTTCGCGCTGAGCGGAGGACGGCGCTCGCCTGTCCGCAGTCGAAGCGCGTCAAACCTCAGCAACAGGAAAATGATATGAACAAGTTCAAACCGCTTCTCATCACAGGATTGTTCATCGCAGTAATAACTGTGCTGGGCGTCCGTTCCGTGCTCGCGCAGCCGGCACCGGCTCCCGTTCAAAAGGCTTCGCCCCTCCATCCAACCTTTGCTCTGCTCGATAAAGAAGGGACCAACGTGCTCGAGTCGAACAAGCCCGTCTCCACAATGAAGACCTGCGGAGAATGCCATGACACCGAGTTCATCCAGAGCCATGCCTTCCACTCGGACCTGGGATTGAGCGACTACAAGGAAAACGGGAGCTACAACGCCAGCCCCGGCACGTTCGGGAAATGGGATCCCCTCACCTATCGTTTCCTCTCCCGGCAGGGCGATGAACGGCTCGACCTGGGAACGCCCGCCTGGCTCATGCTGTATGGCGATCGCATCGTCGGCGGCGGACCCGCGACGACGTCTCGATCCGGCGATCCGTTGGAAAGGGTGTCACGCAAGCTCGATAATCCGGAAGCCACTGTCCTGGCGGAGGATGGCAGCCTCCAGTCATGGGACTGGGCATCATCCGGCACGATGGAAATGAATTGTTTCCTCTGCCACCTGGAGAGCCCCAACCTGCAAACTCGCAAGGACCTGATCCGCGCGGGTGCATTTGATTCTGCCGCGATGGGCACACTGGATGGAACAGGCATTGTCGTTCGTTCGGCGCAGGATGGCGGCTTAGACTGGAACCCCGAAGCCTTCGACGAGGACAAGGTCCTCAGAGAGGACTATGTCAAAATCCAGGACCCGACGAATGCCAACTGCGCAGCCTGCCATGGCGAGGTGCATCCGCAATCCGAGGAGCCACTTACCGTCTCGGCGGGTGACCTGGACTTCCCCCAGACTGCGACAACCGGGCAGGTGATCGCCGCACAGAAGATCTCTGACTCCGGCCTGAACCTGAGCGGAAAGGATCAGCTCAACCGCTCCTGGGATATCCATGCGGAGCGACAGCTGCAGTGCACCGACTGCCACTATGCGCTAAATAACCCTGCCCACGCGGACGAAGCACAGAAGGCGGAGCCAGCGCACCTGCTCTACGACCCGCGCACCCTGGAGATCGGCGAATATCTCGAAAAGCCGGATCACAACTTCGCCCGCGGGCAGAGCGCGCAGTTCAATGTTGCCCCCGAGCTCAAGGGCACGATGCGGCGCTGCGATTCCTGCCATGACGCCAACAAGGGTCACGCCGACTGGTTGCCCTACATCGACACCCATATGACAGATGTGGCATGCGAGAGCTGCCACATCCCGCAGATGTATGCGCCCGCCATTCAGTCCTACGACTGGACCGTGCTGACCCTCGACAGGCAACCTGTCAAGAGCTATCGCGGTGTTGAGGGCGACCCAACTGCGATCACCTCGCTGGTCACCGGCTACCAGCCCGTCCTGCTTAACCGTACCAACATCGATGGGCGGAAACTGCTCGCTCCTTACAACCTCATCACCAGCTATTACTGGGTGTACGAGGATGCCAGGGGGAATCAGCGCCCCGTCCGGCTTTTTGACCTGGAACAGGCGTATTTCGACAACGATGGATATGCAGCCGCAATCCTTGCCGCGTTCGATGCCGATGGCAACGGCGCACTGGGCAATGGCGAGCTTGTGATCGACTCCTCTACCAAGGAAGAAGCGGTGAAGGTCAGGCTGACCGGTCTGGGATTGAAGGATCCGCGTATCGAGGGCCTCACCCAGCCCTACAGCATCAACCACAACGTGGCACGCGGCGAGGATGCAGTCAACGACTGCAGGGTCTGTCACAACGACCAATCCCGAGTTTCCCAGCCGATCAAGCTGGCGAACTACGCGCCGAACGGAGTCATGCCCGCGTTCGATACCGCCAATAATGTCAACGCTTCCGGGCAAATTGTTGAAGGCGCGGAGGGCGCGGTGTATTACAACCCCGTCCCCGCCAACGATAAGCTCTACGTCTTCGGCTCGAGCCGGGTCAACTGGATCGACTGGCTCGGGGCATTGATGTTCGCCGGCACGATCCTGGCGGTTGCGGGGCACGGGACGCTGCGCTATGTCTCCGGGAGGAGACAGCCCAAAGCTCCCGCGCAGACCGAACGCATCTACATGTATGAGTCCTACCGGCGCTTCTGGCACTGGCTGCAGACAACGTCGATTGTCATTCTGCTCTTTACGGGTCTGATCATCCACCGGCCGGATATCTTTGGCGCCTTCTCGTTCCGCGGCGTCGTGACCATCCATAACGTGCTGGCGGTCATCCTGGTCGTCAACGCATTGCTTTCACTGTTCTATCATGTCACTACCGAACGGGTCCGTGAATTCATCCCGCGGCCGTATGGATTCTTTGACGACGCGATCGTGCAGGCAAAGTATTACATCTCCGGCATCTTCAAGCGTGAGCCGCATCCGTTTGAAAAGCGACCCGATAGCCGGATGAACCCGATCCAGAAAGCTACCTACTTCGGCATTTTGAATGTGCTGCTGCCTCTCCAGATCATCACCGGTGCCCTGATGTGGAGCGTGCAAAAGTTTCCCACTGTTGCTGACTGGTTCGGCGGATTACCGGGGCTGGCCCCCTTCCATCCGCTGGTTGCCTGGACGTTCGCTACCTTC
>DAITPI010000328.1:0-5366 GCA_036833655.1 Anaerolineales bacterium
ACCGACTCACCGCTGAAAAACAGCATGGCATCATCCCCCGTCATTCGCGCGGCAAGCTTTTGCCGGTTCTCTACATAAAGTGCTTTATCCATTTGGTTTCTCCTGTTAGCCCGCGCGAACTTCTCGTAATATCTGTGCTTCGTCAGCGTCAATACCCTGTTTCCGGAAGGACTTGCACAGGGATCGGACGTCCCTGGCAAGGAAAGCCAGGGCATTCGGGTTATGCCTGACTTCCATCACCTGCGGGAAATCGATGACAACCGCTCGCTGATTATGCCAGAGGAGATTGAATGTGGAGTAATCGCCGTGAACCCTGCCGGACCTGACGATCTGCTTGAGGTTCTGCACCGCCTGCCGGAACGCTTCCTGCGCTTCCTCCTTTCCCATTTTCAGGTCGGAGATGCGCGGCGCCGGGTTTCCGTTCTCATCGCCGATGAACTCCATGATTAGCGAGATCCCGCTGACGGCAATGGCGTTCGGGACGTGGACGCCGTGCTGATGGAGGTGCTTCATTTGCCGAAACTCTTCCTGGACCCAGAGGATCTGGTGGGCGTCGAGCCCTCGCTGGCTGCCCTGTTCGATCGCCTTTTCGATCCGGGAATCGCCGATGTATCGGCCCTCCCTGTAGGACTCATCGCGCTTGAAGGAGCGTACCCGCAGATCGGTGTACATCTTGACCGCCACAAAACCGTCCTCGTTCCTTCCCAGGAAGACCGAAGCCTCCTTTCCCGTCTTGATCCCGGAGATCAGCTCGTCAAGAAAGCCCAGTTTGGCGAGAGCGTTTAGGTCGGGGTTCCTGAATTTTAGATTGGGATCCGGAGCGGTCTCAGACCTGGAGACGAGCTGAGTGACCGATTGCCTGCCTGTCAGCTTGCGTCGCTTGCTTTTCAATTTTACGAAATTTTGTAGTTCGAAATCTTCGGTATCGAACTGGCTTAAAGGGATTTTCATGATCGATTTTCCTGAGTAGATCATCCTGAACTAGGCAAAAACCATCCATTGAAACCTGCGACGATGACAGAATCAAAAACCGCAGGCTGCGAGTGCGCCTGCGGTGAGAATGATCAACAGGAACGAATCAGATCGTTGCTATAGTCCACCGGCGGGAGGCGCGCTCATGACAGAGATTTGGGGTGAGCTCATAATTGTCATATTTCGTGCCTCCTTTCCTGATTCTGGAACAGTGGTCTGACTTGTCCTATTTTATGTGAGTGGAGATTCCCTGTCAAGCAAATTTCACGAATACGAACTCCTGGATATCCTGCTGTTAGTCACACCAATTTTTGCGCGAGCTCGTCGCAGATCTCCCGGGGCGTCTTGTCTTTGGTGTATATCACCTGTTTTGCCAGTTGCCTGTTCGAAGGATGCCTAATGAAATATTCATTCAACAGGAACAGCTCGTCAGTGAACTCTTTCCCCTGTTCGATTAACATCTGCGTCAGGCGATTTTTCAACACCGCAATGGACTCGTCCGGATCCGGCGATGGGATGAGCAGAATCACATTTGGATAGGGGGCAAGCACATGTTCAACCCGCGTGAAGAGCTTTTGGTCATCATACACGGAGTTGCTTGCTCCGAAATCAATGATGCCGTAATGGTCCGCCAGAATCAGTTCCACCATTCGGGCTTCAAAAGGTTTGCTGTAACGCAGTACGCCCTGGATGCCCTGGTCCGAGGCTGCAATCTCCGCTGCCAGGGCCTGATCGTAGCCGACTTTCCGATAATAGGACCCGCGGACCTCGTCGACGGAACAAAAGGGCAAGCCTAGTTCTTTCGCCAACAGCTTCCCCACCGTGGTCTTCCCTACCCCAAGCGGACCCATCAGGACGATCGTTGTGTTCATATCCTCACGGCGTCAACATTTTCAAGGGGTCTTCCTGACAAAGTCCTCGAGCGCCTCCTGTGCGTAGCGGTTGATCAAGCCTTCATTGCCAGTCTTCAGCTCCACCTGTTCAGCCTTGAGGTGAGCCTTGATGATGCCCAGCAGAGCCCGGGTAAAATGCCGCCCGACCTTGCCTGAATCACGGATCAGCCAATCGACCGAGCGCGTCGCGGGTGCCAGGTCTGGCGCCGGCAACGGGCGCTGCAGCACGGGTGGTGTGAGCCGTTTGAGAAGATGGGCACCGGGTGACTTGACAATAATGCACGTTTCGCTCACGCCCACCAGACGTTCTCTATAGTCCAGAATCGCGCTATAGTGCATCTGCGGCCGCTCCGGTAATGGCTGGGTATGCCACTGCGAGCTCTTTTCGCTACGCAGGCGGGGCCAGTCCGTGTCCAGCTGTTGCAGGGCAGCCATGTTCTCGCGGTGGAACTCCTGGGCGAGCAGCCGGCCGGCCATCAAGCCTCGGAGCGCCTGAGTCATTTCCGCCTGCATTTGTTCGATCTCGAGCAGGGCTGAGATGGCATAATCTTCGCACCCATGTGGAACACTATTAATGGAGAGCAACAGGCAGATGGTGGACTGGAGCGCCTCCGGCAAGCCCTCCAGGCGCTCAACCTGGGATTGTGCCACCTCCCGAAGGCGGGTCAGGATGGATTCCCGGCTTTCGCCGGCAGCCAGCAAATAGGGGACTTTCCCCGATGCATCCCCAGCCAGCCTTACCATTTCGATCAGACGCGCATCGTTGGGATAACCTGCCGCGATCTCAGCGATCTTCACGAATTCGCGCTCGCTGATGGAGACGGACTTCAGACAGATATCGACGAATGGAGGGGTGATATTGAGGATCGAGAAGTGATCCGTATCGACGACTCGTGTTTGGTACGAAGTAGTTGGCATATCTACCTCCGTGTGCCAGGTCAACGTGAGCAAGCACTGCCGGCCGGTCGCCGACGGCGTCCATGGCTGCGGACGCCCAATCCTTATCGATACGGTCTCTTTGATCCCATTTGGGCGAACCGCAACGATTCAGGCGTAGAACATCGCCTACTGGCGGTGCGGTCATCAGGCAGTCGAAGATCAGACTTCTAATCTCATTATAGGTCGTCCGCGCCAAAATACAAGCAAGACAGCCTTTTGGGTGGCAGAGGCTCGTTGATGCAGGCTGCCCCGGCTCCAGCCTGTTCTTACCCGCACGGCTTCTGAGAACACTCCCTTGGGGCGACCTTATCGGAGTCCGATTCAGCGTCGGGTGCATCCACTATTCGGCGGGTTTCGGCATTCACAACAATTCCTGCAATATGGTTTTGGTGCTAATGACCGCATCGTCTATTTGATAGTTCGATTGTAATTGCGTGACCAGCTCAACATACAACTGTGCTATTCGAGCAACCGTGTCTTCATCAGAGCAGGAATATGACTGTTCGACTATCTGCCGCTCACTGGTTGAGAGGTAGTGATATGCTCGCTTTGCACCAAAGACTTGCCTACCCCGACGAGTGGCGGCAACAAAGAAAATCGATTTGCGCATTTCTTCCAGCAGAGATCGAACTTGAAACTCATCACTCCTTTTACACGCCTTGAGGGCGTCATGTGTATAGAATGGAAACCACTTCAAATGCTGTGATATTTCATGCTCAATCTCCTTACCTGGCTTTGACTGGTTTGTTTTAGCGAGGATGGATTGTAGTTTTCCGTTGCGGTCAGAGACAATCATATAGTCGGAATACGGCATTTGCTCCGAAACGTGCTGCAATTGGCTGAAAATGAGGTCTATTTCCAAACCGACCGGTGGAAACTGGGACTTGCCGAAAAGTGCGGCGATCATTTTACAGTGTTCCCAACCCCTTTCCAGGTAATGGATTGGTTGCCCGACTACCCCAATGAGTTCATGCCGGAGGGCGAATGTCTGGTTGAGAGTCTTTGCACTATCTTTTGTTGCAATACCCAGATCAATATCTGAGAAATCGTCTCGATGTTCATTCGCCAGGGAGCCTGAAAGGAAAGCGCCTTCGACACCGGGTAGCATCTCTAGCCTATTGATGATTGCCGTTAGGGCTTTTTGCAGCAGATCCACATTACCATCTCTCTTGAACTATTGCCTGACAAAGTGTTCCACTGTTCTGAAATCTGCTCGTCCAGAATTATCCAGGTAGTGATTTTGCGTTGTGATTTTCAACTGACCATCACGGGTAAGAATGACTTCTTGTATCAGTGTTTGAAAATCAAAAGTCCATTTCACATTGAGGATCCCTGTTTCAGAATCGTAATAGTAATCTACCTTGGGAGCAGGTGAAAACTCACGCCAATTACAATCCGTTGGCACACAAGCCCCAAACATGTTTATGTAGGTTTGCCCATCCGTCGATTGAATTTCCACCCGTGTAATGTTGGCATTTTTCAAATCGACATTTACCCAATCGTTGTAGAGCTCTGCTGGCAGGCTGTTATTCGCCTCATTCGGAAATGCTGCGTCGGGATTTGGGATCATTAAAATTTGCCCGTCTGCCAGTGGACATGCTGCTGACAGGTGATTCCTGCCCGTAAGTACTTCAACTGAGACATTGAAAGCTGCAGCGATAGACGCACAGGTATCGCCAGACACCACCGTGTATGCAAATGGTAACGGTGATGTATCTGCCATAGTGGGGCTCGAGGTGGGAAGATTGGTATGTGCCAACGTGGGAACGGCGGTTTGGGTGGGCCTTCTATTGGCCTGCGCCGGTGGCACAACATTCGTATTTTGAGCAGGCATATTGGCAAGAAGAAGGATGACTAGCAGAGCGGTTGTCAATAGACCGCCCCCGATCAAGTAAAGCATTTTGTTCACGGGAAGCCTCCATGTTGAAATAGATTCGCCACCATTCTCGGCGGATTCTCGATGTATTTCAACTATGGATTCCCCTGAGACCTTCGGCATGCCGCTACCTAAGGATTTCCCCAGGCGCAAAACCGCTTCCGTTCTGGAACTTACTTGCAGTTTTTTGTAGATATTTTTCAAATGATATTCAACGGTGCTCACCGAAATGCCGAGCGTCGAGGCAATTTGCTTATTGCTTTTGCCTTGCAATAGAAGTTCCGTTACTTCTTTTTCACGCTCAGTGAACTGGCTTATCTCGTCATACATTCTTTGATCTCACTTGAACTTATGTGTCAAACGTCCAACAGTGTGCATACGCCCCGGCGCACGTTGCCGGGGCAGGAGGACGGCAGTCCCCACCGTCAGCCGCACGCACTGTTAACAGAATGTAGCAGGTGGGGCGTCCACTCCGCTCCGCTACGGGATGGTATGGCGGAGGTATCCTTGGAGCGACAAGCTTACCGGGGATGCTTCCGGGGTGTGAGCATCAGGGCAGACCGACACCGCCCATGAGAGAGAAGCTGGAACTTCTGCGCTCGTGTTGTTACTTGGTTGCCCGGTGGATCCTCGTCTGGGATGGCAACTGCGAAGTCAGCCTGAACCCGTATCGGTGTATACCACTC
>DAITPI010000329.1:0-5341 GCA_036833655.1 Anaerolineales bacterium
CCTCCGAACGAAGCAATTTCTTCAGATAGAACTCATAGGGGAACGATAGCTCGTGGAACTTCCGTAGCTCTATCACTTCCAGCCCAACTCGTTCGAATAGCACTCGCATCTCCGCAGTGGAGAAGATCTGTTTGTGTCCGAACAGGTGAGATGAATACATCGCGTTCAGAAACGTGGGAACCCGGCCGCCTGATAGACGATAGGTCAGCTCACCGGCCCGGTGGTAGAGACTATCCCGGCACGGCGTATCGATCAGCAATAATCCGCCCGGTTTCAAGATCTCTGCGGCGCATTGCAGAGTTTGCAGCGGATAGTTGACGTGCTCGATCACGTCCCACAGCGTGACGGCATCGAAATAGCTCCGGTAACCGTTCTGCCAGAAGTCGCTTTCGATCGGCTGCTTGCGGATCTCCAGGCCGTGCTTCGCCGTGGCATACCGGGCGCGACTGTCACTGAGCTCGATCCCCACGACCTCTGCCGAGGGCGCCTCCCGCTTTAGCAGGGACAGGAACAACCCGCCGCCGCAGCCCACATCGAGGACTCTCGCGTCCTGCAGGGAGAGGCGTTTCTTGAGAATCCGGACCTGTTGGCTAAATCGTCCTGCGTTCGCCTGCAGCTGGGTCTCAATATAAGTCGCTTCACTCTCTGTAAGCTGTGAGGCGTCGATTTCCGGCGAGATATCTTCTACAGGATCGAGATAATCGATGAAATGATAGCCCGCCTCGGAAACATAGACATTTGCACTCTTCAGCCTGTATACCAGGCGCGCGCCGGCTGCCGGATCCCGTTTCAGCGCGTCGATGTTCTCCATGCTCATAAGGGGAGATTTTACTCGAATGGCTTCCGGAGCACCCTATCAAAATCCTCCGTGGATGTGCGCTGCAAAGCCGATTTGTGGGTGTATATACAGCCAAGCAGCAACCGCGCGGCAGTGGTCAAAACGCGGTCCGTCACATTCATCCTTACAAATTTGGTAACTATCTCAGCATTTTCCCGTCATGCTTATGCGTGAAAAGGAGACTCTTGGAGAAGCCTTTTGCCTTAATCATCGAAGACGAGCGTGATATCGTAGCTCTCTTCCGGCATGTGCTGGACCTGGCAGGCTACCGGACGGAAATTGTCCTGGACGGGAAGGCTGCTATGGACCAGCTCTATCGAACCACGCCCGACATCGTCCTGCTGGACCTGGGCTTGCCTGGCCTTTCGGGCACCGAGATCATGGTCAGGATGCATGCCGATGAGCGCCTAAAGAAGGTACCGGTGGTTGTCATTACCGCCTTCCCGCACATTGCCGAGGAACTGCCCGTGACGCCGCAACTGGTGCTGATCAAGCCGGTCAACATCGAGCAGATGAGCACCCTCATCCAGCGCATCTGCCCGACCGAGAAACCGACAGAGAGCCTGCCCTGGGATGTGCTGACCGGTGTGTATAACCGTTCGTTCTTCCTGGCACGCCTGGGATATGCCCTGGAGCGCTCCAAACAGCTCCGCCAGAACAAGTTTGCCGTTCTCTACCTGGACCTGGGCGAATCCAACAAGATCAATTATCTATTCGGCAAGGAATATAACAAGCGCGTCCTCCAGGAGTCGGCTTCTCTGCTTCGGACGGTCCTGCGCTCCACCGATACGATCGCCAGGCTGGCAGGCGATGTCTTTGCCGTGCTGATCGAGGATGTTTCCAATCCCGAAGCGCCCATCCAGGTGGCCTCCCGCGTCCAGAGCCGTATTCGAAAGTACCTGGCAAAGTCCGAGAATGAGTTGCAGGTGCGTGCCAATGTAGGGATTGTGCTCTGCGGCGAGGAGTATCACTCGGTGGACGAGATCCTGCGCGATGCCGAGGCATCTCTTGCGCTGGCGAAATCTGACCGCAGGAAGATGCTCCAATCCCTGCGCGCTACGCACATCACCGCCACGACAAATATCAGCACGACGCCTCTGATGCGTTAGCAAGATTCACCGGAGATAAGATGCCATCTGGCCTACGCGCCGGATGGCATTTTTGTTTCTATGGGGATGAGATGGGCAACACTGCGATCATCCAATCGTCACACGGTTGCGCCCCGCCTGTTTGCTCCGGTACATCAACTGATCTGCGCGATGGATGACAGATTCGGGGGTATCGTTTGAATACAGGCGTGTGGCCCCGATGGAGATTGTCACGCTCAGGTTCTGGGTGTTGATGTCCAGGCGGGATGCTTCCGTCAATCTGCGGACCTTTTCCGCCGCACGGAACAGGGTGTTCTCATCATAGGTGTCGTAAAGAATCGCAACGAATTCCTCGCCGCCCCAGCGTCCAATTACATCGGTTGCACGCAACGCATGGCGAAACGTGTTGGCAACCATGCACAGCGCCTTATCCCCTGCCTCATGACCATAGGTGTCGTTGACGCTTTTGAAATGGTCGATATCCATAAAGAGCACCCCTGCCGGGATCTGGGTATTCTCGAACTCGGCAATCGCCGCATGCAGCCGGCCCTCGATGTGCTTGCGATTGCCGATCCTCGTCAACAGGTCGGTGCGCACCAGTTGATCCATTTCAGTGAGCCGACGGCGGACACTGATGACACTGGCATTGCTGCTGAAGGATTCGATTGCACCGATGATGTCGCCTCCCTTGTCGCGGAGTGCTGAGGCGCGAATGACCACTGGCACGCGGTACCCGTCGGCATGGTGAAGAAATACCTCCACTTCTCTGGGCTTTCCATCCTCCATGACCGCAGCCAGAGGACAATGATTCGTGCAGAGCTGTGTGCCATTGTCCGTGACATGATTGAGAAGGTTATCGCGGCAGCCGCGCCCGATCGTTTGACTGGCGGGGTAACCCGTGATGCGTTCGGCGCCCTTATTCCAGTAGGTGATGACGCGGTCGCGATCCACAAAATAGATACCGTCATACAGATTGTCGATGATCTCTCTATAAAAGTCTTTTTCGTCGAGCATGGGACCTCCGTGCGTGGCGCTTTACCTAGAAGAACACAGGCTGGGCATAAGAAGTTGCTGCAAGGAACTATTTTACATGAGGGGAAACTGGATGATCCCGTTAGAAGCGCTTCCTTCTCTCGGGAAGTAAGACCTTTGAGAACCTGATTGTCTAATCCTCGTTTGGGGGACTGATGACACCATTGACAAGGGTCTCGTTGCGATCAAAGGAGCTGCCAGCCTCAGCCTTCTACCGTGATTGCTCCTCTGCGGGGAAGCTGGTTCCTTGGCGGCGTCTTGCGGGCCTGTGTTTCATGATATCTCTACGCGATGGAAAGGTTCTAGATTGAAATGAGTGGCGAAAATGTTGCGGGTAGCCAGCCTGGCGGGCTGGAACGAAAATGGAAAATCCTGATCTCTGTCATGTTTGGCATCTTCATGATCATTCTGGATGCCACGGTGGTGAATGTCGCTTTCCCCACGCTGCGGCGTGAGTTCGGCGCCACGCTTGCCGACGCCCAGTGGGTCCTCAGCATTTATGTCTTATCGCTGGGTGTCACAACCCCGGTCTCCGGTTTTCTGGCGGACCGGTTCGGCATCAAGCGCGTATATCTCTTCGGGTTGGCTGTCTTTGTGATCGGCTCTTTTCTGTGTGGACTGGCGCCCTCCCTGGGATGGCTGATCGCGGCGCGTGCCTTGCAGGGATTCGGTGGCGGCGTCGCTCAGCCACTGGGACCAGCCCAGCTCTATCGCGCGTTCCCGCCCAGGGAGCAGGGCACCGCCCTCGGCTTCTTTGGGATTGCGCTGGTCTTTGCGCCTGCTCTGGGACCCATCCTGGGTGGCTGGTTTGTGGACGCCAACCTCTGGCGGCTGATCTTCTTTATCAATATCCCCATCGGCATTCTCGGCGTGCTGCTGGGCTCGCGCTTCCTGCTGGACTATCAGGTAGAGCGCAAGCCGCGATTCGATCCACTGGGCTTGATCACCGCCGCCATCGGATTTGGCTCTGTGCTTTACGCTGCCAGCATCGCGGAAATGAATGGCTGGACCGGGACTGCCACGCTGACAGCCCTGGGGATTGGCATCACGGCTCTCATTGCCCATGTCATCATTGAGCTCTACGTGGTGAAGGAGCCCATGACCAGTCTGCGGCTGTTTGGCAATCCCGTTTTTCTGAACGCTGCCCTGGTGGGGTACGTCGCTACGATTGCTCTCTTCAGTGCGGAGTTTCTCATGCCTGTTTATCTGCAGGCATACCGGGGCCGCACCGCGCTGGAGACCGGTTATATCCTCCTGGCGGTTGCCGTCACATCCGGTATTGCTACACCGCTGGCAGGCAGGCTGTACGACAAGATCGGCCCGCGCATGAACCTGATCGTGGGCTTTACGATCCTGTGCATTAACACCTGGCAGCTCTCCAGGATCGAGGCTACCACACCGATTTCCTATATCCTCTTCCTCCTGGCGCTGCGCGGCCTGGCGGTGGGGCTGACGCTGCAAACCTCCTTCGTGGCGGCGTTGAGCAGTATGCCTCTCGATGTCCTGCCACGCGGGTCTTCGCTGCTGAACAGCACCCGCTTCGTCGTGCAAGCGGTCTCGGTAGCCGCACTGGCAACCGTGTTCAGCTCCGCCATCTCGCCGGAGATCCGGGCGCAACAGGATAAGTTGCAGGAGACCCAGACCGCCTCTGTGGCGCGCTTCGGAGTCTGTGAGACGCCCGGCGTCAGGCAGGAGGAAAACATTCCCCCCGGGGCGAGCGCTGCTCTTGCCTCGCTTTCCGGACCCACGGCTGCCGCGGCGCGCGCCAAGATCCTCTCCACCCTCCAGGCTGCCTGCGATCAGAGCGTCCAGGGGTTCGAGAATGCCTACCGCATCACGTTCTTTGCTGCGATTGGCGCATTGATCCTGGGAGCGTTCCTGCCCGGCTGGCCTCGCAAGTGGGGTGGACGCGGCTCCCCCGCTCCTATGCCCGCAGCGGATTGATTGTCAGAAACCAAAAGCGGAGACCCGATCGGATCTCCGCTAGCTGTTTTCATTTTCCCAGCGCTGAATGGCATTCTGCAGGCAGGTCAGCCGCGTCGCGTCGGGTCTCTGCTGGCGTTCGTATTCGATCAGCCGCTCCACCACGGACCGGTCGCCGCCGGCCTTACGGAGCAGATCGTCGAACAGGACCGCCTCCCGCATTGCCCCGGTGAAAAGCTCCTCCGCCGGGTGAGGCTCACGTTTTAGCCTTCGTACCAGGGATTCGAGCTTCAGGGCAAGCGTGCTCCTGGGGCGAGACGCTCGTTGCTCAGGCTCCGGCTCCCCGGGCTCCACCAGATACACACCGCAGTGCGGACAGCGCACCAGGTCATGGTAAATATAGGCGCCGCAGTTGCCGCATTCGATTTCATCGTCGCGGGGTGGGGGAGTGAGGCTGGTC